>NZ_WBRZ01000189.1:0-10867 GCF_008923895.1 Pseudomonas sp. GXM4 | reverse complement strand
CGCTGGTGCCGCCGCACCCGGCGGCGATGCTCGCGGTGCAGGCCTATCAGGCCTCGGTCGGGCAGACCTTGCTGTACGCGATCGCCATCGGCATTCCGACCGCAATCATCGCCGGGCCGCTGTACGCCAAATTCATCGTGCCGCGCATTCAATTGCCGGCGGACAATCCGCTGGAAAAGCAATTTCTCGACCGTGAACCGCGCGACAAACTGCCGGGTTTCGGCATCACCATGGCGACCATTCTGCTGCCGGTGGTGCTGATGTTGATCGGCGGCTGGGCCAACCTGATTTCCACCCCCGGCAGCGCTTTCAACCAGTTCCTGCTGTTCATCGGCAATTCGGTGATCGCGCTGTTGCTGGCGACTTTGCTGAGCTTCTGGACGCTAGGGATTGCCCAAGGTTTCAACCGCGAATCGATCCTCAAGTTCACCAACGAATGCCTCGCGCCCACCGCCAGCATCACCTTGCTGGTCGGTGCTGGTGGCGGCTTGAACCGGATTCTGGTGGATGCCGGCGTCACCGATCAGATCGTCGGCCTTGCCCATGAATTTCATTTGTCGCCGCTGATCATGGGCTGGTTGTTCGCCGCGCTGATGCGCGTTGCCACTGGCTCGGCCACCGTGGCGATGACCACCGCATCAGGCGTTGTCGCGCCGGTGGCCATCGGTCTGGGTTATCCACACCCTGAGCTTTTGGTGCTGGCGACCGGCGCGGGCTCGGTTATCTTTTCCCACGTCAACGACGGCGGCTTCTGGTTGATCAAGGAATACTTCAACATGACGGTCGCGCAGACGTTCAAGACCTGGACCGTGCTCGAGACGCTGATCTCGCTGGTCGCTTTCGCGCTGACCGTCGGCCTTTCCTACCTGCTGTAACCGGAGCCCGCCGCCCATGGACATCCTCTACCAGATCCGCGCCCGCCAGGATTCCTTCAGCGCCGGCGAGGGGCGCATTGCGCGGTTGATGCTCGACGATGTCGGGTTTGCCGCCAGCGCCAGCCTCGAAGACCTCGCACAACGCGCCGAGGTCAGCACCGCCACGCTGTCGCGCTTTGCCCGCACGGTCGGCTGCCGCGACTTGCGAGATCTGCGTCTGCAACTGGCCCAGGCCAGCGGCGTTGGCAGCCGGTTTCTCGACCCGGCGGGCACGCCTGAGCAGTCGGCGTTCTACGGGCAGATCGTCGGCGACATCGAAACCACCCTGCGCCAGCATCTGGCCGGTTTCGACGAATCGCGCTTCGCCGACGCTGTGAAATTGCTCAGCCAGGCGCGGATGATTCACGCGTTCGGCATGGGCGGTTGCTCAACCCTGTGCAGCGATGAATTGCAGGTGCGTCTGGTGCGCCTCGGTTACCCGATTGCGGTGTGTCATGACGCGGTGATGATGCGCGTCACCGCCGCCAGTTTGAACGCCGAGCAAGTGCTGATCGCCTGCTCGCTGACCGGCATCACCCCGGAGCTTTTGGAAACCGTGGAGCTGGCGCGCAACTACGGCGCGCGCATTCTCGCCATCACTCGCGGCGATTCACCACTGGCGGAACTGGCCGACGTCGTGCTGCCGCTGCAGGGCGCGGAAACCTCGTTCATCTACAAACCGACGGCGGCGCGCTACGGCATGCTGCTGGCCATCGACGTGCTCGCCACCGAGCTGGCGCTGGCCAGCCCTGAAGACAATCAAGAACGTCTGCGGCGAATCAAACTCGCCCTCGACGAATACCGTGGCGGCGACGATCACCTGCCGCTGGGAGACTGACATGCAGTACGACACCCTGATCCGCAACGCGCTGGTTATCGACGGCAGCAACACGCCCGGCTATAAGGCCGACGTGGCAATTCTCAATGGCCGCATCGAGCGCATCGGCGATCTGCCTGACGCCCGCGCCAGCGAAGAAATCGACGCCGCCGGCCGGGTGCTGGCGCCGGGTTTCATCGACGTGCACACCCACGACGACACCGTGGTCATCCGCCAACCCGAGATGCTGCCCAAGCTCAGCCAGGGCGTGACCACGGTGATTGTCGGCAACTGCGGCATCAGCGCTTCGCCGGTCACTTTGAAGGGCAATCCGCCGGACCCGATGAACCTGCTCGGCAGCGCAGCGGCGTTCGTCTATCCGCGTTTCAGCGACTACCGCGCCGCCGTCGAAGCGGCCAATACCGCGCTGAATGTCGCCGCGCTGGTTGGCCACACGGCGCTGCGCAGCAATCACCTCGACGACCTGTTCCGCACCGCGACCCCCGACGAAATCACCGCCATGCGCGAGCAGTTGCGCGACAGTCTCGAGGCTGGCGCGTTGGGTTTATCCACAGGCCTGGCCTACGCCAGCGCCTTCAACGCCTCGACCGATGAAGTCATGCAACTGACCGAAGAACTGACGGCGTTCGGCGCGGTGTACACCACCCATCTGCGCAGCGAATTCGCTCCGGTGCTGGAGGCGATGGACGAAGCCTTTCAGATCGGCCGACACGCGCAATCGCCGGTGATCATTTCCCACCTCAAGTGCGCCGGCGTCGGTAACTGGGGACGCAGTCCGCAATTGCTCGCAGCGCTGGAAGAAGCGGCGAAAACCCACCCCGTCGGCTGCGATTGCTACCCGTACGCGGCGAGTTCCTCAACCCTGGATTTGAAGCAAGTCACCGACGCCCACCGCATCACTATTACCTGGTCGACGCCGCACCCGGAAGTCAGCGGGCGCGACCTGATCGATATTGCTGGCGAATGGAAACTGTCGCTGGAAGAAACCGCGAAACGTCTGCAACCGGCGGGCGCGGTGTACTACGGCATGGACGAGGCCGATGTCAGAAGAATCCTTGCCCATCCGCTTTCGATGGTCGGCTCTGACGGACTGCCGGAAGACCCGTTCCCGCATCCGCGCCTGTGGGGCGCTTTCCCACGGGTGCTGGGCCATTTCAGTCGCGACATCGGGTTGTTTCCGCTGCACACCGCCGTGCACAAGATGACCGGCCTGTCGGCGGCGCGTTTTGGCTTGCAGGAAAGGGGCGAGATTCGAGAAGGGCATTGGGCGGATCTGGTGTTGTTCGATCCGGCGACCGTGCGTGACGTGGCCGATTTCAACGATCCGCAGCGGGCGGCGCAGGGGATCGACGGGGTTTGGGTCAACGGCGTGTTGAGTTATCGCGACGGGCAGGCGAATGGGGCGAGGGCAGGGCGGTTTCTTGCGCGACAGGGTGACCTGCGCGACAACTTTCGTTAAGGATTCGTGGTGTGCGTCACAGTGATGGCACATTGCAATTAAAGAAAGCCATCCACAAGCCGATTTGCTGACATCCTCCCCGTCTACATTGTGGGGCCATTCAGTCAGGGAGCACCCCATGAGCTTCGGCAAAACCACCCCGATCCTGCGGATCTTCGATGAGGCCAAGGCTGTCGAGTTCTACGTCGATTTTCTCGGCTTCAAGATCGACTGGCAGCATCGCTTCGAAGCGAATTTTCCGCTGTATCTGCAGGTGTCACGGGGCGAGTGTGTGCTGCATCTGTCCGAGCATCACGGCGATGCCTGCCCGGGTTCGGCGCTGCGTATCGAGACCGATGAGCTGGAGGCGTTTCAGCAGCAACTGATGGCCAAGGATTACAAGTTTTCCCATCCGCAGATTCAGGCGATGCCGTGGGGCAGTCAGGACATGACCATTGCCGATCCGTTTGGCAATCGGTTGGTGTTTACCAATGCGATCAGTCTTTGAGCTTGGCGCCCAAGATCAAAAGCCCCTCACCCTAGCCCTCTCCCGGGGGGAGAGGGGACCGATTGCGGGATGCTCGGGAGTTACGCCGACCTGAATGTGCTGTGCTGAATCCATAATCGAATTGAATGCATGGCGTCGAATCCATAATCGACTCGGTCTTTCAGGTCGACGGACAGCGCAAGACAGCTGGGTCGGCCCCCTCTCCCTCTGGGAGAGGGCTGGGGTGAGGGCAACCCCTGACACCCCACAAAAACCAGCCCACACCAAATTCCTCAAAAACCCTCAATCAGTCGGCACCAACCGATCCAGCACGCGATTCACTGCCATCTCCGCGACCATCACAATCTGCGCGATGCCCTGCAACGTCTTGCGCTGCGAGCCGTTCACCAGCCCCGCCTGATCGTTGAGCATCACCGTCGCCGACCCCAACGTTTCGCAGGCATCGGCCAAAAGCGATTCGTTGTCTGCCTCGGGATTGGCCATGTACAGCGTGTTGGACTTGTAGGGCGGGGCCATGAATTCAGCGCTGGACGGGCCGAGGTAATGATCGAGGGCGCGGTCGGCGGCTTCGTGGAATTTCTTCGATTCGGCGGATTCGTAGGGGGATGCCGGGTCGGTGGGTGGCGGGTTTGGGGTTACTTTGAACATATCCAGATCCTCATTTTGGCTGGCCACCGCTTCCCTACTAAAGGAAGTGGAGGCAGCTGTGCGCAGGTTAGTAGACCGGGGATCTGGGAAACCGGCGCGCCCGAGGGCGCCCTGCGCACAGCCACCATAAAGCTCAGGCGAGACCTGACTGTCTGATGAACTATGCACCCCAAATACTCCGGGCTACTAAACCCGATCACTGATGGGCAGTGACGCAATCACAGTAGCGATGAGGTCTGGGGCGCACAAGCCGGCGGATTCTGGCGCAGGCGTAGGCAGCGGCGCAAGGAATTGTGGGTGGTTTCGCTGAATGTCTGGCGGCTTTAAACAGTTGAAGGGAATCGTGTTTATTGCGCGATTTATGTGGCGGAAATTTACGGCGCTGCCGATGACGCCATCGCTGGCAAGCCAGCTCCCACAGTGTCCGAGTTGATCACTATATCTGTGGCTTGCACCGAACCTGTGGGAGCTGGCTTGCCAGCGATAGGGCCATCAGCATCACCGCCGATTCCGCAACCGAAACTCCCCCGGCGGCATCCCGCGCCAGCTCTTGAACGTGCGATGAAATGAGCGCGGTTCGGTGAAGCCCAGATACTGCGCAATGTCCTGAATCGGCAACGTGCTGTTGAGCAAATAGTGCTCCGCCAACTCCTGACGCAGCTCATCGAGAATCTGCTGATACGACGTCCCGACCTGCTGCAACTGCCGCTGCAACGTGCGCACCGACACGCTGAGCTGTTCGGCCACTTGCTCCTTGCGCGGCAAGCCCTCCTTGAGCAAACCGCGCAGGATGTTTTTCACCTGCTGCGCCAGCGAGGCATCTTCCAGCGTCGCCAGCAAACCCATCGCGTGTTCTTCCAGGGTTCGCAGCAATTGCGCATCGGCCTGGCGCAGCGGCAACTGCAAATACGCCAGCGGCACCACCAGCGCCGAATACGCCTGATCGAACCGCACCGGGCAACCAAAAAACGCCTCGTACTCGGCCTGCGTCACCGCATCCGGCCGCCCATGCTCCAGCCATACGCAGGCCGGCGACAGCTGCGTGTCGGCGATCCAGCGCGCGTAGTGCAGCCACGAACCGAGCACGTTTTCCACCAGATGCCGACGAATCCGTGGCCGCTCGTAGCGGCAGGTCCAGATCAGATGCACGTGCTCGCCCTGCACCTCGGCGCGGCTGACACCCATGTCGCCGACGAGTTTTTCGAACGGCATGATCCGGCTCATGGCATCGCCCAACGTCGCGCAATTCATGGTGATGTAACCAAGCACGCTCCACGAATTGGGCAGGACGAAATTCGCCGCATGCAGCCCGAACAACCCATCGCCCGAGTGCTCGCAGAAATAATCCAGCAAGCGCTCGTGAACCTCGCCCGGCAGGCGCAAGGTGTTGTCGCTCAACTGCTGCGCCTGCAGCCCGGCCGCCGCCAACGCAGGCTCGATGGCCATGCCCAACTGTTCGGCATGACGCAGGTATTTGAGCAGCGGCGGAACGGAAGTGAAGCCGAGCGATGGCATGGTCGCGGTCCTTTGATCGACGGCGCGTGAGCGAATGAATGGCGCAAGGTAAGTGGATTGCCCGGCGAAAGTAAATGCCCGGACGTTTGGCGCCATTCGCTACAGGTTCTGGCCCGATGCGACCGTGACAGATCTCCAGCGCTGACTAGTATGCAAGCTTGATCCAACGGCAGAAAAAGGACACACGCATGCGACGCTGGAACGGCTGGGGAGAGGCAGGCACGGTGGTCGAACTGCCGGCCCAGGGCGCGACATTTCTCCACGAACGCCTGGGCGCCGGCCGGGCATTGCCCGATGCGACCCTGGCAGCGGCGTTGGCGCAAGTGCCGACCTCGCGTCTGGTGCCGCATCGCTTGTACAGCGTCGATACTCACGATCGCCTGCTGCACGCGCGCGGCCAGAGCCTGCCGGACTGGCTGGCGTTGCGCGAAGGCGCGTTGGGTACTTATCCCGATGCCGTGGCGTTTCCTGAAACGGCCGAACAGATCCGCCAATTGCTGACGCTCGCCCATGATCAGGATCTGTGCCTGATTCCCTACGGCGGCGGCACGTCGGTGGCCGGGCACATCAATCCGCCAAACTCCGCGCGTCCGGTGCTGACGGTGTCGCTGGCGCGGATGAATCGCCTGACCGACCTCGACGAACAAAGCCTGCTGGCGACATTCGGCCCCGGCGCCAGCGGGCCGCAAGTGGAAAGCCAGTTGCGTGCGCGCGGCTACACGCTGGGGCATTTTCCGCAGTCGTGGGAGCTGTCGACCCTGGGCGGTTGGGTGGCCAGTCGTTCCAGCGGCCAGCAGTCGTTGCGCTACGGGCGGATCGAGCAGTTGTTTGCCGGCGGCACCCTGGAAACGTTCGCCGGGCCTTTGCAGATTCCGACGTTCCCGGCGTCGGCCGCCGGCCCGGATCTGCGTGAAGTGGTGCTCGGTTGCGAAGGCCGTTTCGGGATCATTTCCGAAGTCAAGGTGCGGGTCAGTGCGTTGCCGGCGGACGAACGTTTCTACGGCGTGTTTCTGCCCGACTGGCCGCACGCGCTGCAAGCAATCCGGCAACTGGCGCAGGCGCGCGTACCGCTGTCGATGCTGCGCCTGTCCAACGCGGTGGAAACCGAAACGCAACTGGCGCTGGCCGGCCATCCGCAGCAGATCGCCTGGCTGGAGAAGTACCTTAAGCTGCGCGGCGCTGGCGACGGCAAATGCCTGCTGACCTTCGGCGTAACCGGCAATCGCCAGCAAAACGCACTGTCACTGAAACACGCGCGCCAGCATCTGAAAGCCTTCGGCGGCGTGTTCACCGGCACCCTGCTGGGCAAGAAGTGGGCGCAGAACCGCTTCCGCTTTCCCTACCTGCGCGAGAACCTGTGGAACGCCGGTTACGTGGTCGACACCCTCGAAACGGCCACCGACTGGAGCAACGTCGACCACCTGCTCAGCCTCATCGAAAACAGCCTGCGCGACGCCTTGGCCGCCGAGGGCGAGCGCGTGCATGTGTTCACTCATCTCTCGCACGTCTACGGCGAAGGCTCGAGCATTTACACCACTTACGTGTTTCGCCCGGCCGCCGACTATGCCGCGACGCTGGCGCGCTGGCGGGTGCTCAAACACGCGGCCAGCCAGACTATCGTCGACAACCACGGCACGATCAGTCATCAGCACGGCGTCGGCAAGGATCACGCGCCCTATCTGCTGCGCGAAAAAGGCCCGCTGGCGATGCAGACATTGCAGGCGCTGAGCGAACATTTCGACCCGGAAGGGCGCCTCAACCCGGGCACGCTGTTGCCAGAGTCGCGGCCATGACGGCGAACTGGAACGCGCAATGGCGCGAGCAGATTCTGCCGACGCTGGCGGATGAAACCTGGGACCTGATCGTCATCGGCGGCGGCATCAGCGGCGCCGGAATCGTCCGCGAAGCCGCGCGCCGGGGCTGGCGCTGTTTGCTGCTGGAACAGCGTGATTTTGCCTGGGGTACGTCCAGCCGATCATCGAAAATGGTCCACGGCGGTTTGCGGTACATCGCCAAGGGCCAGTGGCGCCTGACCCGCGACTCGGTGCGCGAGCGTCAGCGCCTCCTCGACGAAGCGCCGGGGCTGGTCGAGCCGATGAGTTTCATGATGCCGCACTATCGCGGCGGCTTTCCCGGGCCGCGCGTCATGGGCGGCCTGCTCTCGGTGTACGACGCGCTGGCGGGGCGGCGCAACCATGCTTTTCATGACGCGCAGCAACTGCGTTTTCTCGCCCCGGGGGTGAAGGAAAACGGCCTGCTCGGCGGCAGCTGTTTTGTCGATGCCCTGACCGATGACGCGCGGCTGGTGATGCGCGTACTGCGCGAGGCCCGGGCCGATGGTGCGGTGATTATCAGTGGTGTGCGGGTCACGCAACTGCTGCGTGAAGGCGGGCGGGTGTGCGGGGTTCAGATCGAAGATGGCGAGGGCGGCGCGACGCTGCAATTGCGCTCCGCTGTGTTGGCCGTGGCCACGGGCGCGTGGGCTGAGCGCCTCCGTCCCGCTGACGCTGCGAAGCAATTGCGACCGTTGCGCGGCAGTCATCTGTTGCTGCCGGGCTGGCGTCTGCCAGTGGCGCAGGCGTTCACTTTTCTGCATCAGCGCGATCGGCGCCCGGTGTTCGTGTTTCCGTGGGAAGGCGCGACGGTGGTCGGCACCACGGACCTCGATCACCGCGAAGACCTCGACCACAGCGCGCGCATTTCCAGTGACGAACTCGACTATCTGCTCGCCGCGTTCCAGCAGCAATTTCCCGGCGCCGAAGTGGGCGTCGACGACGTGCTGTCGACCTGGTCAGGCGTGCGTCCGGTGGTCGGCAGCGCGACGGGTGCGCAGCAGGGCAAACCGTCCAACGAGACCCGCGAACATGTGCTGTGGCAGGAGCCGGGTTGCGTGACGTTGGCCGGCGGCAAACTGACCACGTTTCGCCCGCAAGCGATCGAAGTGCTCAAGGCGTGCGCGGTGATGCTCGGGCGCTCTTTTGTCGATGACGGCGCGCCGGTGTTCGCCTCTGTGCCACCGCTGACAATTGCGGGACTGAGCGGCAATCAATGGCGACGCTTGGCCGGACGTCACGGTCGAGACCTGCCGAGGCTAAAGCAATTGCTCGGCGAACTCGGTCTGGAAACGGTTGGCGCCAGCGATACTCTGTGGGCAGAGCTGGCGTTCGCCTGCGAGGCGGAAATGATTCTGCACCTGGATGATTTGCTGCTGCGTCGCACCCGTTTGGGCCTGTTGCTGCCGCGTGGTGGCGAGGACTATCTGCCTGCGATTCGCACGCTCTGCCAGCCACGATTGGCCTGGGACGATGAGCGCTGGCTAGCGGAAATTCAGCGTTATCGATTGTTGTGGCTGCGCGATCACGGCTTGCCGGAGATCACGCCATGAAATACCTGTTAGCGATCGACAACGGCACCCAGAGCGTGCGCGCATTGCTCTTCGATCTGCAGGGCAATCTGCTCGGCAAAGGCAAAGTCGATCTGCAGGCGTACTACTCGACGCAACCCGGTTGGGCCGAGCAGGATCCGGAATATTACTGGGCGAAGCTTGGCGAGGCTTGTCAGCAACTCTGGCAGCAGACTGGCATCGACCGTGCGCAGATTGCCGGCGTGTCCGTGACTACCCAGCGCGGCACGGTGATCAACGTGGACGCGGACGGCAAATCGCTGCGCCCGGCGATTGTCTGGCTCGATCAACGTCAGGCCGAGGTCGAGGGCGGCATCAAGGGGCCGTGGGGCTGGCTGTTCAAACTGGTCGGCGCCCAAGCGACGGTGGATTATTTCCGCGCCCAGGCCGAAGCCAACTGGATCGCCCGGCATCAGCCCGAGGTGTGGGCGGCGACTGACAAGTTTTTGCTGCTCTCGGGTTTTCTCACTCATCGCCTGTGCGGGCGCTTCGTCGATTCGGTCGGCTGCTGCGTCGGCTATCTGCCCTTCGACTTCAAACGGCTGAAGTGGGCGGCACCGCGCGACTGGAAATGGCAGGCGCTGGCGGTGCGCCCCGAGCAGTTGCCGATCCTGCACAAACCCGGCGAAACCCTCGGCTACATCACAGCCGAAGCCGCCCGGCACACTGGCATCCCCGAGGGCCTGCCGTTGATTGCCGCAGGCGCGGACAAGGCCTGCGAAGTGATCGGCTCCGGCGTGGTCGATACGCGCACGGTGTGCCTGTCCTACGGCACCACCGCGACCATCACCAGCACCCGCTCGCGCTATTTGGAAATCGTCCCGCTGATCCCGCCATATCCCTCAGCCGTGCCCGATCAGTACAACTGCGAAGTGATGATCTATCGCGGCTACTGGATGGTCAGCTGGTTCAAGAACGAATTCGGCCTGCGCGAGATGCAGCAGGCAAAAGAGCAGGGCATCGAACCGGAGCAACTGTTCGACGCACTGGTCAACGCGGTGCCGCCGGGCTCGATGGGTTTGATGCTGCAACCGTACTGGTCACCGGGCATCCGCGAACCGGGCGTGGAAGCCAAAGGCGCGATGATCGGCTTCGGCGACGTACACACCCGCGCGCACATCTACCGGGCCATTCTCGAAGGACTGGCCTACGCGCTGCGCCAGGGCATGGAGAACATCGAACGGCGTTCGAAGGTCTCGATCCAGCGCCTGCGCGTCGCCGGCGGCGGCTCACAAAGCGACGCCGCGATGCAACTGACCGCCAACATCTTCGGCTTGCCGGCAGAGCGCCCGCATGTGTATGAAGCGTCCGGGTTAGGGGCGGCGATTTGCTGTGCGGTTGGGTTGGGGTTGCACAGGGATTTTCCAGCGGCCATTGCGGCGATGACACGGGTTGGAGCGGTTTTCACACCGCAGTCTGAGGCGCAGAAGGTTTATGAGCAGTTGTATAAAGAGGTGTATTTGCGTATGTACCGGCAGCTCAAACCGCTGTACCAAAGCATCCGCAAAATCACCGGGTATCCCGAATAGTCCCGACACCATAGACCCCTGTGGGAGCGAGCCTGCTCGCGAATGCGCAGTGTCAGTCAATGATGATCTGAATG
>NZ_WBRZ01000188.1:0-11267 GCF_008923895.1 Pseudomonas sp. GXM4 | reverse complement strand
GTTCACTCAGATCCCTTGTGGGAGCGAGCCTGCTCGCGAAGAGGCCCGCTCTGACAACGATCAGTGTCCCGATTGCCACGGCTGCCCCAACGAAACCGGCGCATACAACCGAGTGCGCACGGCATCGCGGGACAGCAACACCAGCACCAGAATCGTCGCCACATACGGCAGCATCGCCAGCAGGCTCGAAGGAATCGCCAGTCCCAATCCCTGTGCCACCAAGTGCAGGATGCTGGCGAGGCCAAACAGATACGCCCCGAGCAACAACCGCCACACCCGCCAACTGGCAAACACCACCAGCGCCAGGGCAATCCAGCCGCGCCCGGCGGTCATGTTTTCCGCCCACATCGGCGTGTAGGCCAGCGACAGATAAGCCCCGGCCAGCCCGGCCATTGCTCCGCCGAACAACACCGCCAAGGTACGCACGGTCAGCACTGGCAAGCCCATGGCGCTGGCCGCATCCGGGTTTTCACCGACCGCTTGAATGATCAGGCCGACACGACTTTTGATGATCACCCACGCCACCAGCGCAAACAGCGCGAACGACAGATACACCAGCAGATCCTGGGCAAACAGCATCCGCCCGATCAGCGGGATCTCACTCAGATACGGAATCGCCAGAGGCTCGAAACCCGCCAGCGGTTTACCCACCCATGCCGCGCCGACAAACGTCGAAAGCCCGACACCGAAGATCGTCAGCGCCAGCCCGGTCGCCACCTGATTGGCGTTGAACACCAGCGCGACCAGGGCAAACAGTGACGACAACAACATCCCGGCCAACATCGCTAGCAGCACACCCAGCCACAGGTTGCCGCTGTTCAGCGCGACGATAAAACCGATCACCGCACCGAACAGCATCATGCCTTCCTGGCCGAGGTTGAGGACGCCGCTTTTCTCGCAGATCAACTCACCCAATGCCACCAGCAACAGCGGCGTGCCGCAGCGGACCATCGCGTAGAAAATATTGCTCAACAGATCGATATCCATCACAGCGCTCCGGCGGTTACGGCAGGGGTCGAGGCGCGCCGGGTCCAGCGCAGTTTCAGGCGTGGCCGATAGAGAATCAGCACGTCACAGGCGAGCAGGAAAAACAGCATCATGCCCTGGAACAATTGGGTGATTGCCTGCGGCAGATTGAGCGACATCTGCGCGCTCTCGCCGCCGATGTACAGCAGCGCCATGAGCAGACTGGAGAACAGAATGCCGAGCGGATTCAACCGCCCGAGGAACGCCACGGTGATCGCCGCGTAGCCATAGCCCGGCGACACCTGCGGCACCAATTGGCCGATCGGCCCAGTCACTTCGCAGACCCCGGCGAGCCCGGCCAGACCACCGCTGATCAACAGCGCCAGCCAGATCAGGCGCTTCTCGCGAAAGCCGACAAAACCTGCCGCACGTTTGTCCAGCCCGAGCACTTTGATCTGGAAGCCGATAAAGCTTTTCTGCAACAACACCCACACCGCAACCAGCGCGAGCAGGGCGAAATACACGCCGGCATGCACGCGGCCGTCCTCCAGCAGCAGCGGCAAGCGACTGGCGTCGCCGAACATCGCTGACTCGGGGAAATTGAAGCCCGCCGGATCCTTCAACGGCCCGTGCACGCAGAACAGCAGCAGGTTCAACGCGATGTAATTGAGCATGATGCTGGTAAGGATTTCGTTGGCGTTGAAGCGCGTGCGCAGCCATGCGGTGAGCCCGGCCCATGTGGCGCCGGCCAGCGTGCCGGTCAGCAGAATCAGCACCAGCGCCCAGCGACTTTGCATGTCGATAACGTTCACTGCCAGAGCACTGCCGGCCAAGGCGCCAAGTAGAAGTTGGCCTTCGGCGCCGATGTTCCAGATCCGCGCCTGATAGGCCACGGCCAGGCCGAGTGCGCAGAGCAGAATCGGCAGCGCCTTGACCAGCAATTCAGACACGCCATACAAATCGCTGACCGGTGCGATCAGCAGTGTGTGCAAGGTTTGCAGTGGGTCGTGGCCCAGCGCGATGAACAACAGCGAGCCGCAGCCGAGGGTCAAGGCCGCCGCCAATAACGGCGAGCACCACAGCATCAGGCGCGATTGCTGGCCACGGGGTTCGAGAGAAAGCAGCATGGTTGAAACTCCGTTAAACCGAAGCGGCGCGAGGTGAGTGATCGAACTGGCCGGCCATCCACGCGCCGACATCGCTCAGTTGTGTAAGGCCGGTGTCTTGAAGAGCCGACAGACGCCCGCCGCACAGCGCGCCGAGGCGATCGCTGATCTGGAACAGCTCATCGAGGTCTTCGGAAATCACCAGAATCGCCGCGCCGGCATCGCGCAGGGCAATCAACGCGCGATGGATGGTGGCGGCGGCGCCAACGTCGACGCCCCAGGTCGGGTGCGCGGCGATCAGCAGTTTCGGTTGCTGAAGAATTTCCCGGCCGAGGATGAATTTCTGCAAGTTGCCGCCGGACAGGCTGCGCGCGGCGGTTTGCGTGTCCGGGGTTTTCACGCCGAAGCGCTGGATGATCTGTTGCGCGAGCGCTTCGACTTTGCTTCGTTGAATCAACCCGTGGCTGACCAGTCCGTGCTGAAAAGCACTGAGCAGGGCGTTATCGGCCAGACTCAACTCCGGCACCGCGCCGTGGCCGAGGCGTTCGGCCGGCACGAAGGCCAGACCGAGTTTGCGCCGCCCATCCGGGCGCAGGTCAGCGACGTTTCTATCTGCGAAGCGCAGGGTCGCCGCTTGCGCACGAGGCAAGGGCTGCTCGCCGCTGAGCAGGGCGAGCAATTCATCCTGACCATTGCCCGCGACCCCGGCGATGCCGACGATTTCACCGCTACGCACTTGCAGGTCGATGTCGGTCAGCGAGCAACCGAACGGATCCGGGTTGTGCCAGCTCAAACCCTGCACCTGCAGAAACGCCGCGCCACCGCTGACCTTCGGATACTCGCCAATCAATCCCGCCGCTTCGCCGACCATCAGTTGTGCCAGTTGCTGATCCGTACATTGCGCCGGCAGGCAATGCCCGGCTACCCGACCGCCGCGCAGCACCGTGGCGCTGTGGCACAAAGCGCGCACTTCACCGAGCTTGTGGCTGATAAACAGAATGCTGCAGCCCTCGTCGGCAAGGCGTCGCAGGGTGATGAACAATTCGTCAGCCTCTTGCGGGGTCAGCACCGAGGTCGGCTCATCGAGGATCAGCAGGCGGATGTCCTGCATCAGGCAACGAATGATTTCCACCCGCTGGCGCTCGCCGATCGACAGGCTGTGGACAAGTCGCTCAGGCTCCAGCGCCATGCCGTAACGCCGCGATACTTCGCGAATCTTCGGCTCCAGTTGCTTCGGCGTGCCGGCCGCCGCGCCCATCGCCAGGGCAATGTTCTGCGCGACGCTGAGGGTTTCGAACAGCGAAAAATGCTGGAACACCATGCCAATGCCCAACTGCCGCGCCTGCGCCGGATTGCGCATCTGCACGCGCTGCCCCTCCCAGAGCATTTCACCGCTGTCGCACTGGGTGACCCCGTAAATGATCTTCATCAACGTACTTTTGCCCGCGCCGTTTTCACCGAGCAGGGCATGGATCTCACCCGGCGCGATGCTCAGGTCGATGGCGTCGTTGGCCAGACAACCGGGGTAGCGTTTGCTGATCTGGCGCAGTTGCAGGCGCGGCGGGGAAGGGGCGATGGACATGACAGGCTCGACTGACTTGGAGTTGTGCCTGTGGATAAAGCAATTTCCTGGCCATTGAGTCAGGAACGCTTGCGGAGCCAGCCCGCAAGTGCCGACAGCAGCGCATCGGCGGGAATTTTGTCTTTCGATCAAGCACCAATTCAGCGCAAAGCCATTGAACAGGCTCCAGTTTTGCCCGCTTGCAGTTGGTTAAAAAACGAGCAACTGCCTGGGAGCCAGACAGATCCAGCGGCTGCGGCGGTCATGAACGGCTTATCCACAGGTTGCTCCACAGTAATTGTGCGCAAGCGCCGAGGGTGGGCATAAGCACTGCGATGCTTTGTTCTAATGGTGATAAACGAAGGTAACTGTTTGTTTTTACGCTGAATTTCCCTTTCGTTGGGTCAATTGAACGAAAATTGAACAAATCGCGCAAAGCCGCATGACAGAAGGGTTACAGCGGTGTGTGCTCAGGTTATCCACAGTCGGGTGCACAGCAGGTGTGGGCAAGTCGCCAATTGGGGAATGCCCTAAAAGATCGCAGCGTTCCGCAGCTCCTACAATTGGAATGCGATCCCCTGTAGGAGCTGCCGAAGGCTGCGATCTTTTGATCTTCCACTCTCAACGCTGCAACAAAATCCGCCCACGGCTCAGATCCGCCAACTGACTCTGCAACACGTCGATCTGCGCTTCCCCCACCGCCAGCTTCAACTCAACACCATTGGCTGTGAAGTTCTCCTCCACCACCAATCCACCGAGATCGGCCACGCGCAACTTCACCAGCGCCAACTCGGCAAATCCACAGGCGCAACTCAGCGGTACGCGGCTGATCAGCTCGATTTTGTCCGCCGCTTGCAGGCACTTGTTGGCGCCACCGCCATAGGCCCGGGCCAAACCGCCGGTGCCCAGTTGAATGCCGCCGTACCAGCGAATCACCAGCACCGCGACCTGATCGCAGTCCTGCGCCTCGATCGCCGCCAGAATTGGGCGCCCGGCCGTGCCGCCCGGCTCGCCGTCGTCAGTGCTGCGGTATTGCGCGCCGAGTTTCCACGCCCAGCAATTGTGCGTGGCATTCAAATCGCTGTGCTGCTCGAAAAACGCCTGCGCATCGGCGGGGCTGCTGATCGGCGTCGCCAGAGTGATGAAACGGCTTTTGCGAATCTCTTCGCGGTACTCGCAAAAACCGCTGAGGGTGAAAGGCATAAACGTCTTATAGAGAAGGAGTGAGGCCGCAGCCTTTGAGAATGATGCGGATCAGGTTGTTGCCGGCGTCTTCCATGTCCTGCTTGGTCAACTTGCTGCGCCCGGTGACGCGGCAGATCTGCGTGGCGAAGTCGGCATAATGCTGAGTGCTGCCCCACAGCAGGAAAATCAGGTGCACCGGATCGACCGGGTCCATTTTGCCCGCATCGATCCACGCCTGAAACACCGCCGCGCGCCCGGTGAACCAGGTGCGGTAATCCTGATTGAAATATTCGCTCAGGCATTCGCCGCCGCTGATCACTTCCATGGCGAAGATTCGCGAAGCCTGTGGCTGGCGCCGGGAGAATTCCATCTTCGCGCGGATGTAGCGGGTCAGCGCTTCGGCCGGGTCATCCTCGGCAGTGAGGGTGTTGAAGGTGCTGTCCCACAACTCGATGATGTTGCTCAGCACTGCCACATACAAACCGAGCTTGTTGGTGAAGTAGTAATGCAGGTTGGCCTTGGGCAGCCCGGCATTCTGCGCGATGGTGTTCATGCTGGTGCCTTTGAACCCGTGACGGGCGAACTCGTCTTCGGCGGCTTTGAGAATGGTCTCTTCGTTCTTCTGACGAATGCGGCTGGCGGGTTTGCCGCCGTGGGCTGGGACTTCAAAGGTCATAGGCACTTCCGGGATTGTCTGTGGGTGCAACCAGTTGCGTTGATAGCGCACCCACAGGCATCCGACAAGTCCTGGCGCGGAAAAACAGTTACGCCTGTTCGATCTTGTTCAATGACGCGGGGCTTTTTGTCTGAGCAGTTTCGCCTTCCGGCAACAACAGACACAGGACGATTGCCGTCAACCCGCCGCTGGTGATCGCCGAGTCGAACAGGTTCTGCACCAGTTTCGGCAGCAGGTGCAGCAGGTTCGGTTGCGCGGCGATGCCGAGGCCGACGCCGAACGAAGTGGCGATGATCAACATGCTGCGCCGGTCCAGCGGCGACTGCGCGAGAATGCGCACGCCCGCCGCCGCCACAGCGCCGAACATCACCAGCGTTGCGCCGCCCAGCACCGGTTTCGGAATCTGTTGCAGCACCGCACCGATCATCGGGAACAGGCCGAGGCAAAACAGGATCGCGCCGATGTACAGGCCGACGTAGCGGCTGGCAACGCCGGTCAATTGGATCACGCCGTTGTTCTGCGCGAACGTTGTGTTGGGGAAGGCGCTGAAGGTCGCCGCGATCATGCAGCTCACGCCATCGCCAAGCACGCCACCGCGCAAGCGGCTTATATAAGAAGGGCCGCTGATCGGTTGGCGGGCGAGCATGCAGTTGGCGGTGAGGTCGCCGACGGTTTCGATGGTGCTGATCAGGTAAATCAGCGCGACCGGCAGGAAAGCGGTCCAGTCGAAGCTGAAACCGAATTTGAAAGGTGTAGGAAAACTCACCAGTGGCAAGTCAGGCAACGGCTGCGGGACCAGTTTCCCGCTGAACCAAGCGGCGAGACTGCCGAGCACCAGTCCGATGATGATCGCCGACAGTCGCACCCACGGCGTATTCGAGCGGTTGAGCAGAATGATTGTCAGCAGCACGAACACGCCCAAGGCCAGATTGCCCGGCGCGCCGAAGTCCGGCGCGTTGAAGCCGCCACCCAGATCGGTGATGCCGACCTTGATCAGGCTGATGCCGATCAGCGTGATGACGATGCCGGTCACCAGCGGTGTCACCACTCGGCGCAACTGACCGATGAAACGGCTGAGCACGATCTGCACGATTGCGCCGAAAAAGCACACGCCGAAAATCATCGCCAGGATATCTTCCGGGCTGCCGCCGCGCTGCTTGACCAGAAACCCGGCCGACAGCACCGCACCGAGAAACGCGAAACTGGTGCCTTGCAGACAGATCATCCCCGCGCCAATGCCGAACGGTCGCCGCGCCTGGATAAAAGTGCCGACGCCCGAGACCATCAGCGCCATGCTGATCAGGTACGGTAGATGCGCGGTCAGCCCGAGCGCGGAACCGATCACCAGTGGCGGGGTGATGATGCCGACGAAACTCGCGAGCACGTGTTGCAGTGCGGCGAGAATGGCGGCGAGTGGTTTGGGGCGGTCGTTGAGGCCGTAGATCAGTTCACTGGACGAATCGGAATCTGGCTGCATGGATTTGGCTTCTTGAAGGAGAGTTATCCCTTCTCTGCAAAAACCTGTCCACTTGCTCAGGTTATTCGTCGATTCTGTCGATGAGGCCCAGCCGGGCTGGGCTCTGCGCGCTTATCTATCGCGTCGCGGCCAGACTCTCCAGGAAACTTTCCAGCACCAAATGAGGGCGCCGCCCCTTGCGCGTGACCGATGCCAGACTCAAATCGTAAAAACGCGTGCCGGCCTTGAGCGCACGCAAGCGCCCCTGCTGCACCCAAAGATTGGCGTAGTGATCCGGCAGGTAACCGATGTAGCGCCCGGTCAGAATCAGAAACGCCATGCCCTCACGGTCAGAGGCACTGGCGGTGCAGTTGAGCGCCTGATAATGCGCCTGAATCTCCGCCGGCAAACGAAAGGTCGGCGCAATCGCGTCTTGACTGTCGAGGCGTTGATCATCGAGTTGCTTGTCGTCGACATAAAACAGCGGATGACCCACCGCGCAATACAGCAGCGAACGCTCGCTGTATAACGGCTGATATTCCAGTCCTGACAAGGCGCTGGCCTGCGGCACCACGCCAACGTGCAGGCGCCCGTCGAGCACACCTTGTTCAACTTCGTTTGGTGCAATCATGCGAATCTGGATCTGCACATCCGGCCCGCGTTCTTTTAACTGCGCGAGGGCGTGGGTGATGCGCATGTGCGGCAGGGTGACGAGGTTGTCGGTGAGGCCGATGATCAGCTCGCCGCGCAGGTGTTGGTGCAGGCCGTTGACCTCAGTGCGGAAACTCTCCAGCGCACTCAACAATTGCAGCGCTGATTGATACACCTCACGACCTTCCTCGGTCAGCGAAAACCCGGCCCGGCCGCGCTGGCATAAGCGCAAGCCGAGGCGCTGTTCCAGATCGCTCATCTGCTGGCTAATCGCCGAGCGGCCGATGCCGAGCACGGTTTCCGCTGCGGAGAAGCCGCCACACTCCACGACACTGCGAAAAATCCGCAGCAGGCGAATATCAAAATCACTGACCTGGGCCAGCGGATCGGCGCGGCGGCTGCTCATTTTTTGTTCTCTTTGTTTAGCAATGATCTAACTGGAGGTTAGAAGAGTTGGATTTCACCGACTTTATCGCCGTGGCAATTTAGCTGCAACAACGCTTTCCATCTCTCTGACGCTTATGCCCTGCGAGGTTTTGCCCGATGAACATGCCTGAAAACGCGCCGTCGCCACTGGCCAGCCAACTGAAGCTGGACGCGCACTGGATGCCGTACACCGCCAACCGCAACTTTCAACGCGACCCGCGTCTGATCGTCGGCGCTGAAGGCAGCTGGCTGTTCGATGACAAGGGCCGCAAGATCTACGACTCGCTGTCCGGTCTGTGGACCTGCGGCGCCGGGCACACCCGCAAGGAAATTCAGGAAGCCGTTTCGAAACAGCTGGGCACCCTCGATTACTCGCCGGGTTTCCAGTACGGCCATCCGTTGTCGTTCCAGTTGGCAGAGAAAATCACCGAACTGACCCCGGGCAACCTGAACCACGTGTTCTTCACCGACTCCGGTTCCGAGTGCGCCGATACTGCGGTGAAAATGGTCCGTGCCTACTGGCGTCTGAAAGGTCAGGCGACCAAGACCAAAATGATCGGCCGTGCCCGTGGCTACCACGGCGTGAACATCGCCGGCACCAGCCTCGGCGGCGTCAACGGCAACCGCAAGCTGTTCGGTCAGGCGATGATGGATGTCGATCACCTGCCGCACACACTGCTGGCGAGCAACGCGTTTTCCCGTGGCATGCCGGAGCAGGGCGGTATTGCTTTGGCCGATGAGCTGCTCAAGTTGATCGAACTGCACGACGCTTCCAACATCGCTGCGGTGTTCGTTGAACCGATGGCCGGCTCTGCCGGGGTATTGGTTCCGCCGCAGGGTTACCTCAAGCGTCTGCGCGAGATCTGCGATCAGCACAACATCCTGCTGGTGTTCGATGAAGTGATCACCGGTTTCGGTCGCACCGGTTCGATGTTCGGCGCCGAGAGCTTCGGCGTGACTCCAGACCTGATGTGCATCGCCAAGCAAGTCACCAACGGCGCGATTCCGATGGGCGCGGTGATTGCCAGCTCCGAGATCTACCAGACCTTCATGAACCAGCCGACGCCGGAATACGCCGTGGAATTCCCCCACGGCTACACCTATTCGGCGCACCCGGTGGCCTGCGCCGCCGGTCTTGCAGCACTCGATTTGCTGCAAAAGGAAAACCTGGTGCAGAGCGTCGCCGAAGTCGCGCCGCATTTCGAGAACGCGTTGCACGGCCTGAAAGGCTCGAAGAACGTCATCGACATCCGTAACTACGGCCTGGCCGGCGCGATCCAGATTGCCGGGCGTGACGGCGACGCCATCGTGCGTCCCTTCGAAGCGGGCATGGCCCTGTGGAAAGCCGGGTTCTACGTGCGCTTCGGCGGCGACACCCTGCAGTTTGGCCCAACCTTCAACAGCAAGCCGCAAGACCTCGATCGTTTGTTCGACGCGGTCGGCGAAGTGCTGAACAAGCTCGACTGATTTTTCCCTCTATATATGTACAAAAGTGCGGGCGCCTCTCACGGCGCCTGCGGACCAGAATTCAGGAGTGTTCGATGAGCGTTATCCCGCATTTGATCAATGGCGAACTGGTGACCGAAACCGGTCGCGCGGTAGATGTGTTCAACCCGTCTACCGGCCAGGCAATTCACAAACTGCCACTGGCCAGCCAGGCCACCATTCAGAAAGCCATCGATGCCGCCAAGGCTGCGTTTCCGGCTTGGCGCAACACGCCCCCGGCCAAACGCGCCCAAGTGATGTTCCGCTTCAAGCAACTGCTGGAGCAGAACGAGGCGCGCATCTCGCAACTGATCAGCGAAGAGCACGGCAAGACTCTTGAAGACGCTGCCGGTGAATTGAAGCGCGGTATCGAGAACGTCGAGTTCGCCTGCGCCGCCCCGGAAATCCTCAAGGGCGAGTACAGCCGCAACGTCGGCCCGAACATCGATGCCTGGTCGGACTTCCAGCCGTTGGGGATTGTTGCCGGTATCACTCCGTTCAACTTCCCGGCCATGGTGCCGCTGTGGATGTACCCGCTGGCGATCGTCTGCGGCAACTGCTTCATCCTCAAGCCATCCGAGCGCGATCCAAGCTCGACCCTGCTGATCGCTCAACTGCTGCTGGAAGCGGGCTTGCCGAAAGGCGTGATGAGTGTGGTTCATGGTGACAAGACGGCGGTGGACGCGTTGATCGAAGCGCCGGAAGTCAAAGCGCTGAGCTTCGTCGGTTCGACGCCGATTGCCGAATACATCTACGCCGAAGGCACCAAGCGCGGCAAACGCGTTCAGGCACTGGGCGGCGCGAAGAACCACGCGGTGTTGATGCCGGATGCCGATCTGGACAATGCGGTCAGCGCACTGATGGGCGCGGCTTATGGTTCCTGCGGCGAACGCTGCATGGCCATCTCGGTGGCCGTTTGTGTTGGCGATCAGGTCGCGGACGCGCTGGTGGCGAAACTGGTTCCACAGATCAAAGCGCTGAAAATCGGCGCGGGTACCTCGTGCGGTCTGGACATGGGGCCGTTGGTTACCGGTCAGGCGCGTGACAAGGTCAGTGGTTATGTGGATGACGGTGTGGCGGCGGGCGCGACCCTGGTGGTCGATGGTCGCGGTCTGAGCGTCGCTGGTCATGAAGACGGCTTCTTCCTCGGTGGCTGCCTGTTCGACAACGTCACTCCAGAGATGCGCATCTATAAAGAAGAGATCTTCGGGCCGGTGCTGTGCGTGGTGCGGGTGAACAGCCTGGAAGAGGCGATGCAACTGATCAATGATCACGAATACGGCAACGGCACCTGCATCTTCACCCGTGACGGCGAAGCGGCGCGGCTGTTCTGTGACGAGATCGAAGTCGGCATGGTCGGCGTCAACGTGCCGCTGCCGGTGCCGGTGGCTTATCACAGCTTTGGCGGCTGGAAGCGTTCGCTGTTTGGCGACCTGCATGCGTATGGTCCGGACGGCGTGCGCTTCTATACTCGTCGCAAGGCGATCACCCAGCGCTGGCCGCAGCGTGCAAGCCATGAAGCTTCGCAGTTCGCATTCCCTAGCTTATAAGTAGCTGGATGTGCAGAAGGCCGACCTTTCAGGTCGGCCTTCGCGTTTTCGGGGCTTTTTTACCGATATGACAGAAATATGAAAATAGGTGTTGACGGCAGATTCCAGAGGTCTATAATTCGCCCCACTTCCGGCGCAGTCGAAACGGAAAACTCCTTGAGATTCCAAGAGTTACGCGGTTTTCGACAGCGGCTTGCTTCAGATC
>NZ_WBRZ01000187.1:0-11269 GCF_008923895.1 Pseudomonas sp. GXM4 | reverse complement strand
AAATTTTCCGTCGAGAGTTTCAACCTCTTTTGCCCGGCGTTTCCTGAGTTGACCACGCTGACACTCAATGGCACGGGCCTGGCACGCCTGCCGGAAGCTGTCGGCGGTCTGAGCCGGCTCGAACGGCTGGAATTGAGCGGCAATCGCCTGGCCGTGGCGCAATCGGTGTATCAGCACGCGAGCGGGGCGCGGCTGCGCTGGCTCGACCTCAGTCACAATCAGCTGGAAGAATTCAACGCCGCAACCTTCAGCAGTCTGCAAACCCTCAACCTCGGCCAGAACGGCCTGGATTTCTGGCCTGAAGGCGTGCTTGAACTGGCGCATCTGCAAAGGCTGGACCTGTCGGGCAACAACATCATGGTTTTCCCGGACCGGCTGTTGGGCGGCAATCATGAGGCGCTCGTGGCAGGCACCGATCTGTCGGAGAACTCGCTGTCGCTTAACGCATTGGAGCAGATCAGGGACTACAGCGTCGCGCATGGCGGCAGTGACGTGCTGGGCTACACGCCGGAGTCCTTGCAGCGCTTGATCGCCGAGCGTATGAGCGACTCGGAAAGCGATAGCGGATCCGAATCGGATTCGGATCGGGGTTCGGACCCCGACTCCGATAGCGACGATGGTGATGATCCGCGTGGCGGAGGCGGAGGCGGTAGCAGTAGCAGGCCCGTGGATATGCATGCCGGTGTGGAGGCTGCGGAGGTGATTGCCAATCCGGCGCAGGACGTGGCGGCGCCGGCGATGGATATATGGATGACCTATACGCATGCAGATGCGCGTGCAGCGCGGCAAGCGCTATGGCTGCAATTGGCTCGACAGGCCAACCATGAGGCGTTCTTTCATTTGCTCTCGACCTTGCCCGACACCCTGGAATTCAGGTTTGCCGGTGCCGATCTGACCCACCGGGTCTGGCAAGTGATCCAGGCTGCCACGGAAAACGCTGAACTGCGCGAGCTGTTGTTTTTCAACGCCGAAACCCACGGCACGTGCCCCGATGGCCGGATCCTGTCGTTCAGCGAACTGGAGACCCGCGTCTATGAATACAACGCTCTGCGCGACATTCCGCGGCATCGTCAGCTGCAACGCGGCAGAGCGCTGCTTGATCTGACTCGACGGCTGTTTCGCCTGGAAAGGGTGGATCGACTGGCCGAAGCCGCCGCCAGGAACAAGGATCGCGCGGAAGTTCGCCTGCAATACCGCATCGCCATGACACGCGGCTGGCCGGACGACCTGGAGTTGCCGGCGCAACCCGAACACATGTTGTACGCCTCACCGATTCGCGGGCGACGATTGCTCGATGCGCGTGCCTCGGTTCTCGCGGACGAGGCATCACCCATGTTTCTGGAGGATCTGATTGCGCGGGACTACTGGATCCGCTATCTGCAGGATCGCCACGCCGAGGCGTTCGAGGCACTTGAACGCGACGCTACCAGGCGGCACGAAGCGGTCGAGGATGCCTACCCGGACAGAGAAAACAGCGATTATCTGGACGCGATGAGGGTGCTTGAAATCGAACTGGCGGATGCGCGTATCGAGAAACTCAAGGCTTTGACTCGCACAGAGCTGGAGAGCCTGGCGTCGCAGGATGCGGGAGCGTCGCCAGCGCCCCCGTCGTCACCGAAACCCGGGCCTTCGTGGCGCCGCGACTGAGTGATCGAGCGGACCTGGGAGCAGGGCACTCCCAGGTCGGCTCGACTCAGCTGTCGTAACCCAGATTCGGCGCCAGCCAACGCTCGGTCACGCTCAGGTCCTGGCCTTTGCGCGCGGTGTAACTCTGCACCTGATCCTTGTCGATCTTGCCCACGGCAAAGTACTGCGCCTGCGGATGGGCGAAGTACCAGCCGCTGACCGCTGCGGCGGGGAACATTGCGTAGTGTTCGGTGAGGAACACGCCACTGCGCCCGGCGCGCATTTCCGCAGCCTCTGGATCGAGCAGGGTGAACAGCGCGGCTTTCTCGGTGTGATCCGGGCAGGCCGGGTAGCCGGGAGCGGGGCGGATGCCACGGTATTGCTCTTTGATCAGTGCATCGTTGTCGAGGGTTTCATCCTTGGCGTAACCCCAATGTTCTTTACGCACTTGCTGGTGCAGCCATTCGGCGCAGGCCTCGGCCAAGCGGTCGGCGAGGGCCTTGACCATGATCGAGTTATAGTCGTCGCCCGCGTCCTGATAGGCCTTGGCCACTTCTTCGGCGCCGATGCCGGCGGTGGTGATAAAGCCGCCGACATAGTCGGTGACTTCGCTGTCCTTCGGCGCCACGAAGTCGGCGAGGCAGAAGTTCGGTTTGCCATCAGTCTTGATGATCTGCTGGCGCAAGTGATGCAGCTTGGCCAATGGCTTGCCGTTGTCGTCGTACAGCTCGATGTCGTCTTCGTTGACCTGATTGGCCGGCCAGAAACCGAACACCGCACGGGCGCTGATCAGTTTTTCGTCGATGAGCTTGGCGAGCATTTCCTGCGCGTCCTTGTACAGCGCAGTGGCGGCTTCACCGACCACTTCGTCTTCGAGGATGCGCGGGAACTTGCCGGCCAGGTCCCAGGAAATGAAGAACGGTGTCCAGTCGATGTATTCGGCCAGCACTTTCAGATCGATATTGTCGAGCACCTTGCTGCCGGTAAAGGTCGGTTTCACTGGCTGATAATTGGCCCAGTCGAATTGCGGCTTCTTCGCGATCGCGGCGGCGTAGCTCAGGCGTTCGGTACGGGCGCTGCGATTGGACGTACGCTCGCGCACGTCGATGTATTCCAGGCGGGTCTTCTCGACGAAACCGGCCTTGAGTTCCTTGGACAACAACTGAGTCGCCACGCCGACGGCGCGCGACGCGTCGGTCACGTAGACCACGGCATCGTTGCTGTACTTCGGTTCGATCTTCACCGCGGTGTGCGCCTTCGACGTCGTCGCGCCACCGATCATCAGTGGCAGATGGAAGTCCTGACGCTGCATTTCGCGGGCAACGTGGACCATCTCGTCCAGCGACGGCGTGATCAGGCCGGAGAGGCCGATGATGTCGCATTTTTCTTCTTTGGCGACCTGCAGGATCTTCTCGGCCGGGACCATCACGCCGAGGTCGACGATGTCATAGCCGTTGCAGCCGAGCACCACGCCGACGATGTTCTTGCCGATATCGTGCACATCGCCTTTCACCGTAGCCATGAGGATCTTGCCCTTGGCTTCCGGCTTGTCGCCTTTCTCCAGTTCGATGAACGGGATCAGGTGCGCCACGGCCTGCTTCATCACCCGGGCGGATTTCACCACCTGCGGGAGGAACATTTTGCCCGCGCCGAACAGGTCGCCGACGATGTTCATGCCGGACATCAAAGGGCCTTCGATCACTTCGATCGGCCGCGCAAACGACTGCCGGGATTCTTCGGTGTCTTCGACGATGTGCGTGGTGATGCCCTTGACCAGCGCGTGTTCCAGACGTTTGTTGACGTCCCAGTTACGCCACTCTTCGGTCTCGGCTTCCTTGACGCTGCCGTCGCCCTTGTACTTGTCGGCGATGGCGAGGAGGGCGTCGGTGCCGTCCGGAGTGCGGTTGAGGATCACGTCTTCGACCGCGTCGCGCAGCTCGACCGGGATCTGATCATAGATCTCCAGTTGACCGGCGTTGACGATGCCCATGGTCAGCCCGGCGCGGATGGCGTAGAGCAGGAACACCGAGTGAATCGCCTCACGCACCGGGTTGTTGCCACGGAACGAGAACGACACGTTGGACACGCCGCCGGAGCTCAGCGCATACGGCAGCTCGTCGCGGATGTAGGCGCAGGCGTTGATGAAATCGACTGCGTAGTTGTTGTGTTCTTCGATGCCGGTGGCGACGGCGAAGATGTTCGGGTCGAAGATGATGTCTTCCGGCGGGAAGCCGACTTCGTTGACCAGAATGTCGTAGGAGCGTTTGCAGATCTCCTTCTTGCGCGCTTCGGTGTCGGCCTGGCCGGCTTCGTCGAAGGCCATCACCACCACCGCAGCGCCGTAGCGCTTGCACAGCTTGGCGTGATGGATGAACTGCTCGACGCCTTCTTTCATGCTGATCGAGTTGACGATGCCCTTGCCCTGGATGCACTTGAGGCCGGCTTCGATGACTTCCCATTTCGACGAGTCGATCATGATCGGCACGCGCGAGATATCCGGTTCGCCGGCGATCAGATTGAGGAAGGTGACCATGGCCTTCTTCGAATCGAGCATGCCCTCGTCCATGTTGATGTCGATGATCTGCGCGCCGGCCTCGACCTGCTGCAGAGCGACTTCGAGGGCTTCGGTGTAGTTGTCTTCACGGATCAGGCGGGCGAATTTCGCCGAGCCCGTGATGTTGGTGCGCTCGCCGACGTTGACGAACAGCGAGCTGCGATCAATGGTGAACGGCTCCAGACCGGAGAGGCGGCAGGCCTTGGGAATGTCCGGAATCTGCCGCGGCGCGTAACCGGCCACGGCTTTGGCGATGGCTTCGATGTGGCCCGGCGTGGTACCGCAGCAGCCGCCGACGATGTTGAGGAAACCGCTCTGGGCGAATTCCTCGATGACTTTCGCGGTTTGCGACGGCAGTTCGTCGTACTCGCCGAATTCGTTCGGCAGGCCGGCGTTCGGGTGCGCGGATACGTGGGTGCTGGCCTTGTTCGACAGCTCTTCCAGGTACGGGCGCAGTTCGCTGGCGCCGAGGGCGCAGTTCAAACCCACGGAGATCGGCTTGGCGTGGGCCACGGAGTTCCAGAACGCCTCGGTGGTCTGGCCCGACAACGTACGGCCGGAGGCGTCGGTGATGGTCCCGGAAATCATGATCGGCAATTCGAGGTGCAGCTCTTCGAACACACCTTGCACGGCAAAGATCGCCGCTTTGGCGTTGAGGGTGTCGAAAATGGTTTCGATCAGAATCAGGTCGGCGCCGCCCTCGATCAGGCCTTTGGTGGCTTCGGTGTAGTTTTCTACCAGCTCATCGAAGGTCACGTTGCGGTAGCCGGGATTGTTGACGTCGGGCGACAGCGAACAGGTGCGGCTGGTCGGGCCGAGCACGCCGGCCACGAAGCGCGGCTTGGCCGGGTTTTCGGCGGTCTTGGCGTCGGCAATCTTGCGCGCCAGACGTGCGCCTTCTACGTTTAACTCGTACGCCAGCTCTTCCATGCCGTAATCGGCCATGGAAATGCGCGTGGCGTTGAAAGTGTTGGTTTCGAGAATGTCGGCGCCGGCGTCCAGATAAGCTTTTTCGATGCCGCCGATCACGTCCGGACGGGTGATCACCAGCAGGTCGTTGTTGCCCTTGACGTCACTCGGCCAGTCCGCGAAGCGTTTGCCGCGATAGTCCTGCTCTTCGAGCTTGTAGCTCTGGATCATCGTGCCCATCCCGCCGTCGAGAATCAGGATGCGCTCTTTGAGGGCTTGCTTGAGAGCTTGAAGGCGGACGCTGCGATCGGACATGTGGACTACTCGGAAAGACCATTACGAAGGAGCGGGATCATAGCAAACCTGTGCGCTTTTGGAGCATGTGCAGCTTTTGCATGAATATCGCTCATGTTGGTACGAGCGTCATAACGGTAGAATCGCAGCCTTTTTTTATCATCGAGATCAGCAGCATGCCGCACCGCTTCATCAGTTTATGGTTGCTGGTCCTGAGCGGGAGCGTTGCGGCGCAAGATCCTGCCATTTCTTCTTCAATCTCCTACACCCGGGATATCCAACCGATCTTTACCGAGAAGTGCGTAGCCTGCCATGCCTGCTATGACTCGGCCTGTCAGCTCAATCTGGGCAGTGGCGAAGGCGCCGCCCGTGGCGCGAGCAAGATGCCGGTGTACGACGGCGAACGCACCCAGGCCGCACCGACCACGCGCTTGTTTTACGACGCGTTCGGCAAGCGCGCCTGGCAGCAGAAAGACTTCTATTCGGTGCTCGACGCCCAGGGTAGTCAGGCTGCGCTGATGGCACGCATGCTTGAACTCGGCCACAAGACGCCGCTGACGCCCAACGCCAAACTGCCGGAAGACATTGTCCTGGGGCTCAATCGCAACAATCTATGCGCAATGCCTGCGGAGTTCGACGGATATGCCGGCGCGCACCCGAAAGAGGGCATGCCGCTGGCGGTCACCGGCCTGACCGACCAGCAATACCAGACCTTGCAGCGCTGGCTGGCGTCTGGCGCGCCGATCGACGAACAGAGCCTGGCGCCGAGTGCCAAAGAGGCGATGCAGATCCTGCAGTGGGAAAACCTGCTCAACGCCCCCGGTGCGCGGCAGAGTCTGGTCGGGCGCTGGCTGTTCGAGCACTGGTATCTGGCGCACATCTATTTCAAGGAGGGTGAGCCGGGGCGTTATTTCCAGTGGGTACGGTCGCGTACGCCGAGCGGCCAGCCGATCGACCTGATCGCCACGCGCCGCCCCAACGACGACCCGGGCACGCAGGTGTATTACCGCTTGTGGCCGGTGCAGGGGGTGATCGTGCACAAGACGCACATCACTTATCCGCTGAGCGCGGCGAAAATGGCCCGGATCAAAAGCCTGTTCTACAACGGCAACTGGCAGGTCAATGCGCTGCCGGGTTACGGCCCGCAAAGCCGTGCCAATCCGTTTGCCACTTTCGAGGCGATTCCGGCGCAGGCGCGCTATCAGTTCATGCTCGATAACGCTGAATACTTCGTCCGCACCTTCATTCGCGGCCCGGTGTGCCGTGGGCAGATCGCGACCGACGTGATCCGCGACAACTTTTGGGCGCTGTTCCAGGCGCCGGAACATGATCTCTACATCACCGACCCGAACTACCGTGGCCAGGCCACGCCGCTGCTGGCGATGCCGGGGCAGAACGACGATGTCGGCAGCGTGCTGAGTCTGTGGCGCAACTATCGCGACAAGCGCAACGAATACGAGGCACTGCGCCGTGACAGCTACGCCGATCTGCCGGCGCCGAGCTGGTCGACGCTGTGGGCCGGCAACGACAACGCCTTGCTGAGCATTTTCCGCCACTTCGACAGCGCTTCGGTGACCAAGGGGCTTATCGGTGAGGTGCCGCAAACCATGTGGCTGTTCGACTATCCACTGCTCGAGCGCACCTACTATCAGCTCGCGGTCAACTTCGACGTGTTCGGCAACGTCTCCCATCAGGCGCAGACCCGTCTGTATTTCGACCTGATCCGTAACGGCGCCGAGCAGAACTTCCTGCGCCTGATGCCCGCTGACTCGCGCGAGGATTACCTCAACGATTGGTACCAGGACGGCGGCCAGTTCAAGATGTGGCTCGATTACGAGGCCATCGATGACGACAAACCGACCGCGCTCAAACTCGACGAAAAAGACCCGAAACACGATTTCGCCATGCAGTTGCTGGCGCGCTACGGTGATCTGAACGCGCGGCCAGACCCGATCAATCGCTGCGACGGCGCTTATTGCTCGCGACCGAATATTGATCCGGCGTTGCAGAATGCCGAGCAGGCCTTGAGCCGTCTGGCCTCGCGCCCGGCAGCGGGACTGAAAGTCATCGACCAGATGCCCGAAGCGACCTTGCTGCGTGTCGAAACCGCCAGCGGCAAGCGCGAGGTCTACAGCGTGCTGCGCAACCGCGCGCACAGCAACGTGGCGTTTCTGCTCGGTGAGTCGCTGCGCTATCAACCCGGTCTCGACACCTTGACGATCTATCCGGGCGTACTCACCAGTTACCCGAACTTCATGTTCAACGTACCGGCCGAGCAGGTGCCAGCGTTTGTCGATGCGATGGAGAATGCCAGGGATGCCAATCGGTTCGAAAAAATCGTCGAACGCTGGGGCATTCGTCGTAGTCATCCGCAGTTCTGGCTGTATTTTCACGATCTGAGCCAGTACATCCACGAAACCGATCCGGTGGAAGAGGGTGTGCTGGATATGAACCGGTACGAGAACCTTTGAGCATTCGCAGGCATATGCCGGGATTCTTTCCCGACAAAAATACTAGGACTTTGTCAGCCGCGCCGATTGGCGTAAACTGCGGCCAAGCCTGCGAGGAGTTTTTATGACCGCTATTACCATTACCGACGCCGCCCATGATTACCTGGCCGATCTGCTCTCCAAGCAGAACACCCCGGGCATCGGCATCCGCGTTTTCATCACCCAGCCTGGTACCCAGTACGCCGAAACCTGCATTGCCTACTGCAAGCCGGGCGAAGAGAAGCCTGAAGACACCGCGCTGGGGCTGAAAAGCTTCACCGCCTACATCGATTCCTTCAGCGAAGCGTTTCTTGACGACGCCGTTGTCGACTATGCCACCGACCGTATGGGCGGCCAGCTGACCATCAAGGCGCCAAATGCCAAGGTGCCGATGGTCAATGCCGACAGCCCGGTCAACGAGCGCATCAACTACTACCTGCAAACCGAGATCAACCCGGGGCTGGCCAGCCACGGCGGTCAGGTCAGCCTGATCGATGTGGTCGAGGACGGCATTGCCGTGTTGCAGTTCGGTGGCGGTTGCCAGGGCTGCGGCCAGGCCGACGTGACCTTGAAGGAAGGCATCGAGCGCACTCTGCTCGAGCGCATTCCTGAGCTCAAGGGCGTTCGCGACGTGACCGACCACACGCAGAAAGAAAACGCCTACTACTAAGGCGTTCGCTGCGAACATGAAAAACGGCGCCCGTGAGCGCCGTTTTTTTATGCCTGTGGCTTGATCATGCCCACGCTCCGCGTGGGCATGCAGCCCGGGACGCTCCGCGTTCCACTCACGGTCGGTACAAATGCGCATGCCCGGCGCGATACAGCGAAGACTCGCTGAACACCTCGCTGCCCAACACCCGCCCGACCAGAATCAACGCCGTACGCCGAAACCCCTTGGCCTCGACCTTTGCGGCAATGTCCGCCAGTGTACCGACGACCCAGTCCTGATCCGGCCATGTCGCGCGGTGGATCACCGCAATCGGGCAGTCCGCGCCGTAATGCGGCAGCAATTCAACCAAAATCTTTTCCAGATGATTGACCCCCAAATGAATGGCCATGGTCGCGCCATGTTGCGCCAGGCTGGCCAGTTCTTCGCCGGCGGGCATCACGGTCTTGTCGGCATAACGGGTCAGAATCACGCTTTGCGAGATGTCCGGCAGGGTCAACTCGGCGCCGAGCAGCGCGGCGCATGCCGCCGTCGCGGTTACGCCCGGAATGATCTCGAAAGGAATGTTCAGCTCACGCAAGTAGCGGATCTGCTCACCAATCGCGCCGTACAGACCTGGATCCCCCGAATGCACACGGGCAACATCCTGGCCTTTGGCATGGGCCGTCCTGATCAGATCGATGATTTGTTCCAGATGCAGTTCAGCGCTGTTGACCACGGTTTCGGCCTGATGACCTTCCAGCACCGCTGCGGGTACCAGCGAACCGGCATAAATGATCACCGGGCAGCTGCGAATCAGCCGTTGGCCTTTGACGGTGATGAGTTCCGGGTCGCCGGGGCCGGCGCCGATGAAGTAGACGGTCATCGTTGAATCCTTGTGAAGAGGCGCAGCCCCACTGCAGATGAAGCGTGCTCATGATCAATGGCGGGGATTATCGGGATTTTATGCAGCGCCGGCCAATGCCAGCGTGGCCTGCGCATATTTCTGGCGGTGAATCAGCAGTTTCGCCGGCGCCTGAATCAGTTGCTCGGCCAGCGCCAGCGCGGCGCTTTCCGCCACGCCGTAGCAGCCGGTGCGCTCAAAGGCGATCTGCGATTGATGGCTGAGACGCTGCTGATAGGGCGCCAGTTCGGCACTGTTGAAATACTGCAGCGGCAGGTTCAATTGTGTGGCCAGTTCCAGCAACCCCGGTTCGTCGCGCTTGAGGTCGATACTCGCCAAAGCCTTGACCGCTCGCAGCTCGATGCGGTGCGCCTGCAACGCTTGATCGAGTAGTGCACGCAGTGTACTGGCGGGACAGCCGCGCTGGCAGCCGAGGCCGACCACGAGGGTCGGCGCTGCGCGGTCATCGGTCATGCCTGATATGGGCCTGCGCTTTTGCGGCGGAACAACCATGCACTGATCAAGCCCAAGGCCAGCCAGAACGCGACGTTGGTCAGCTGCGAAGCGATTTTGAACTGGGTTTCCAGTGCCTCTGGGGCAAGCATCGAATGCACCTGCGGTTGCGGCGCGCCGATCACATGCGGCACGGCGAGAATCGCCACACCGAGAAGCTTCATCAGCCAGTGACGACTGAAGGCGATCAGTGCCAGGCCGACGGCGGTCGAAGCGGCAGTGCCGATCCACCAGATCTGCCGCGAAGCCAGATCGGCAGCCGCAGTGCCCGGCAATTCAGGTGGCAGGCCCAAGGTCGGCGCGAGAACGAACGTCGCGTAACCGGCCAGACCCCAGAGCAGCCCTTGCGAGGTTTTGGTTGGCGCGCGCAAGGTGTACAGGCCGGCGAGCATCAGGGCGAAACCCACCGCCACCACCAGATTGCCGCCAGTGGTCGAGACCACGCGCTGCCAGCCGTCTTCCGGCTCCCAGGCTTCGCCATCATGGCTGTGGGCGGCGGTGCCGGCAGCGTGTTCGTGAACTTGCGCGACCGGTTCGGATTTCTCGAAGGATTCGGCCTGCAGAATCAGTGGCGATACCCAGAAACTCTGCAGCAGGGTCAGGAGCAGGGCGGCCAGCAAGCCGGTGAAGCCTGCGGTTTGCGCGATACGCTTGATCATCTCGGCAGCCTCAGTGGCACGGGAACGCGGCGCTGTGGCGGGTATCGTGGGCGGCGTTGTGCACCGCTTCGATGTGCGAGAAGCCGGCGAACCAGACCAGGCTGGCACCGAGGATCGAGGCGAAGAGGGCGGCGGCCACGCGTTGGCCGAGTGTGGTGCTGCTGGAGATGTGGTCAGTGTGGCTGACGGTATTGCTGATGATCGACATAGCGCTTCCCTCTGAAATGTCAGCGGGTAAACAGAGCGCATGAAAATCCCTGCGAGCCGGGCACGCAGGGATTTCGAACAGCGCCCGCCCACCGCGGGTTTGTTTGTGGTCAGCGGCGCTTGCGCGTGCTGGGTGTTGCGGGCCGGTCTCCGGGCTTGCGAGGGGTTGGCACGAGGCCGACCTGCAAGCATCACCTTCCCATGCCGGGGCACAGTGGATCTGACGCTTCGCTCGCTTACCGTTGCGGGGGCAGCACCGGACTGACATGGCCTTGAGTAAAGCACATGATTCACCGGTTTCCCGTTTCACCCTGTGAAGGGCACCCGTAACAAAGTGGGCAGGAGAACATGGGTTTGGGTTTTTAGTCAATTTCCGGGGAGTTTTCGGTGCTGCGGTGGGAGTATTTTTCTGATGTTGTTGTGTGTATATCCGTTGCTGCGGGTGTAGCTGATTACGGTTTCGCCCTT
>NZ_WBRZ01000186.1:0-11280 GCF_008923895.1 Pseudomonas sp. GXM4 | reverse complement strand
CTCCCTCGGGGAGAGGGCTAGGGTGAGGGGCTCTAGATCTGGCTTTTGCTTTGGCTTTGATCTTTTGCCCCTTCAGCAGGCTGCGCCCGGATCGGTCCCGTAACGAAGGTACCCCGAGCCCCAGCGAGCGGGCCGTGCGCCGGGGCAAAGCCTTTTGGTTTCTTTTTGCTGTGCCGGCACTCCGGCGTTTGAAAAAGGGACTCGCTGTAAGAGCAAAACCTTAAGAAGCCGTTACCGCAGCAACGGATATACCCCCAGTTTCAGACTCACCGACCATTGACCCACGACGGACCCATGCGTAGCCTTGCGCTTTCGAGGTTCTTCGGCACTCGCCGAAGCTAAGAAGGGAACGCGGTCAAAGCCGCGGCTGCCCCCGCAACTGTGAACGGTGATGTTCGTTGCCACGCCACTGCCAGCTCAACCGTTGAGCCAGCGGGAAGGCGCAATGAGCGCCAGGCCCAGCGCCTGAACGCCGTCAGCCAGGAGACCTGCCTCGTCACAGATTCTCACTACAACCGGGCGGGGTGATCCGGTGGCGAATGCTTCCGGCGTGCATGCGCGCTGCCGGTTCTCGTCCCGTATGCCCGCCGCTTGCCAAAGGGCATACCGATGAAAACACTGGCCAAACTCCCCGTCACCATCGTCACTGGTTTCCTCGGTTCGGGCAAAACCACGCTGCTGCGGCACATGCTCGACAACGCTCAGGGCCGGCGCATCGCGGTGATCGTCAACGAGTTTGGCGAGCTCGGCATCGACGGTGAGATCCTCAAGCAATGCACCATCGGCTGCACCGAAGAAGAGGCCAGCGGCCGCGTATATGAGCTGGCCAACGGCTGCCTGTGCTGCACGGTGCAGGAAGAATTCTTCCCGGTAATGCGCGAACTGGTTGCCCGTCGCGGCGATCTCGACCACATCCTTATTGAAACCTCCGGCCTGGCCCTGCCAAAACCGCTGGTGCAAGCCTTCCAGTGGCCGGAAATCCGTAGCGCCTGCACCGTTGACGCGGTAATCACCGTTGTCGACAGCCCGGCGGTTGCTGCTGGCACCTTCGCAGCGTTCCCGGATCAGGTCGACGCCCAGCGCAAACTCGATCCGAACCTTGATCACGAGTCGCCGCTGCACGAGTTGTTCGCCGATCAACTGGCCAGTGCTGACCTGGTCATCCTCAACAAGGCCGACCAGACCAGCGCGGAAGATCTGGCTCGGGTGCGCGCTGAAGTCGCCGAAGAGCTGCCGCCAGCGGTAAAAATCATCGAAGCCAGCAACGGCCGCCTGCCGCTCGACGTGTTGATCGGCCTCGGTGCCGGCTCCGAGGAGCACATCGACAGCCGCCACAGTCACCACGATCACCACCATGACGGTGATGACGACGACCACGATCACGACGCCTTCGATTCGATCTCCATCGAATTGCCGCAAGCCGATGAAAGCCTGCTGCTCGACGCGCTGACGCAACTCGTGGTGCAACACGGCATTCTGCGGGTGAAAGGCTTCGCGGCGATTCCGAACAAGCCGATGCGCCTGTTGATCCAGGGGGTGGGCACGCGTTTTGACAAGCATTTCGACCGTCAGTGGGGCGCCGAAGAAGCGCGCGTCACGCGTCTGGTGCTGATCGGTCAGGAACTCGATGCCGCACAACTCGAAGCGCAATTGCGCGCTGCGCTCAGCGTTTAAGCCATGCACCTGCTCAGGACCCAGCCCGGCGGATTCGTCTCGGACGACAACATTGCCGATCTCGGACAAACCCCCGCCGAGCTGGTGATCCTGTGCAGCGGCGATTCCAGCCTGGCGCTGCTTGCCGAGGCTGCGCAGCAATTGCCGGATGACTATCCGAGCCTGCGTCTGGCCAACCCGATGCAGGTGCAGAATCATGCCTCGGTCGATCTGTATGTCGACGAAGTGCTGCGCCACGCCAAGGTCATTCTGATCTCCCTGCATGGCGGCATTGCCTATTGGCGCTATGGTGTCGAGCGGCTGGTCGAGTTGTCCGAACGCGGCGTGCAACTGATTCTGGTGCCCGGCGATGACCGCCCGGACCCTGAGCTCAGCGACTTGAGCACGGTCAGCGCCGAAGTACGCGATAGACTCTGGCAATTCCTGCGTCAAGGCGGCATGGGCAATGCGCTGGATTTTTTCCGCTGCTTGGGCAACCAATGGTTTGCCCGCGATTATTCGTGGGGCGAGCCGCAAACCCTGCCGCGCACGGCGATTTATCACCCACAGAAAAACAGCGCTGCCCTGAGCGACTGGCAAGCCGAATGGCTGCCCGATCAACCGGTGGCGGCGCTGTTGTTTTATCGCTCGCATTTGCAGGCGGCGAACACGGCGTTCATCGATGTGTTCTGTCAGCGTTTGCAGGCAGCCGGGCTCAATCCGCTGCCGATCGCGGTGGCCAGTCTGAAAGAACCCGGTTGTCTGTCGGTGGTCGAGGACTGGCTGGATGAAGTCGAGGCGGGGGTGATTCTCAACACCACCGGTTTTGCCCAGTCCAGCCCCGAAGCGCCGCATCTGCGCCCGTTTCGCCGCAACATCCCAGTGATTCAAGCCATCTGCGCTCAGGACAATGAGCCCGGCTGGCGCGACAGCGAACAGGGCCTTGGGCCGCGTGACCTGGCGATGCACATTGCTTTGCCGGAGCTTGACGGGCGCATCATCAGCCGACCGATCAGCTTCAAGGATCTGGCCTGGCGCAGCGAGCGCAGTCAGTCCGATGTGGTCTGCTATCGCGCCCAGCCCGAACGCATGGATTTCGTCGCCGAACTGGCGCGGCGCTGGGTAGCTTTGGCACGCGTGCCGAACGGCGAAAAACGCATCGCCCTGATCCTCGCCAACTACCCGACCCGCGACGGCCGCATCGGCAATGGCGTCGGCCTCGATACGCCGGCGGCGGCGCTGAATATACTCCGCGCATTGCGTGCCGAAGGTTATCCGATCACAGCCGAGTTGCCCGACAGCGGCACCGAACTGATCCAGCAACTGCTCGGCGGCGTCAGCAACGACCTCGATAGTCTCGACTTGCGCCCGTGCCAGCAGAGCCTGGCGATGGACGATTACTTGGCAATGTTCAATGCGTTGCCGGAAGCGAATCGCGCCGCGGTGCTCGAGCGTTGGGGGGCGCCGCAAAACGATCCGATGTGCCGCGACGGTCGGCTGATGATTGCCGGTCTGCGTTTCGGTCTGACCTTTGTCGGCATCCAGCCGGCCCGGGGTTATCAGGTCGATCCGAGCGCGGTGTACCACGACCCGGATCTGGTTCCGCCGCACGGTTATCTGGCGTTCTATTTCTGGTTGCGCAACACCTACGGGGCCCACGGCGTGATCCACGTCGGCAAGCATGGCAATCTCGAATGGTTGCCGGGCAAAGGCGTCGGCCTTTCGGAGAATTGCTGGCCGGACGCGCTGCTCGGGCCGCTGCCGAATATCTATCCGTTTATCGTCAATGATCCGGGCGAGGGCGCTCAGGCCAAACGGCGCACGCAGGCGGTGATCATCGACCACTTGATGCCACCGCTGACCCGCGCCGAAACCTACGGGCCGCTGCGCAATCTGGAGTTGCTCGCCGACGAATATTACGAGGCGCAACTGCTCGATCCGCGCCGTGCCCGCGAGTTGCAACGCGACATTCTGCAATTGGTGCGTGACACGCAGATCGACCGGGAACTGCAACTGGACGCAGCGCTGGACAGCGATGCCGATGCGGCGATCTGGTTGCCGCGTCTGGACACTTATCTGTGCGATCTGAAGGAATCGCAGATTCGCGATGGGTTGCACATTTTCGGCGAATCGCCGAGCGGGCGCTTGCGTATCGAGACCTTGCTCGCGTTGCTGCGCATCCCGCGCGGTGACGGCAAGGCCGCGCAGTCGAGTCTGCTGCGAGCACTGGCTAAAGCGTTTGATCTTGGTTTTGATCCGCTGGATTGCGCGTTGGCCGATGCCTGGAGTGGCCCGCGTCCGACCGAGTTGCAGGCCATCAGCGAAGAAGTCTGGCGCACCGCCGGCGACACCCGCGAACGCCTCGAACTCTTCGCTGCAGACCTGATCTCCCAAGCACTGAATGTCCCATGTGGGAGCGAGCCTGCTCGCGAAAGCGGTGTGTCAGTAAAAGACCAGTTGTCTGACCCGACGCCTTCGCGAACAGGCTCGCTCCCACAAGGGCCGGGGTGGGCTGAGGTTGATTCGATACTCGAGCATCTGCGCGAAGTCGTCGCCCCACGCCTCGATGCTTGCGGCCCGGCCGAAATACGCGGTCTGCTTGACGCCCTCAGCGGTCGTTTCGTCCCCGCCGGCCCCAGCGGCGCGCCCAGCCGTGGCCGCCTCGACGTGTTGCCCACCGGGCGCAACTTTTACTCGGTCGACGTGCGCAATCTGCCCACGACTACCGCGTGGCGCATCGGATTCCAGTCGGCAACGCTGATTCTCGAACGACACTTGCAGGATCACGGCGATCACTTGCGCCAGCTCGGCCTGTCGGTCTGGGGCACCGCAACCATGCGCACCGGCGGCGATGACATCGCTCAGGCCATGGCGTTGATGGGCGTGCGTCCGGTCTGGGCCACGGGCAGTCAGCGCGTGGATGATTTCGAGATTCTGCCGCTGAGTCTGCTCGATCGTCCAAGAGTCGACGTGACGCTGCGGGTTTCGGGGTTTTTCCGTGATGCGTTTGCCAATCTCATCCGCCTGTTCGACGCCGCCGTGCAAGCGGTGGCCGCGCTGGACGAGCCGGACGACTTGAATCCGCTGGCCGCTAAAGTGCGTGCCGAACGCGAGGCGCTGTTGCAGTCGGGCGTCGATGAAGATACCGCGCGGCGTCAGGCCGGGTGGCGCATCTTCGGCGCAAAACCGGGAGCTTACGGCGCCGGGGTGCAAGGCGCCATCGATGGGCGTCTGTGGCAGACCCGCGAAGACCTCGCCGAGGTTTACCTGAACTGGGGCGCCTACGCTTACGGCGGCGCCGACGAGGGCACGGCTGCCCGCGAGCAGTTCAGTCAGCGTCTGAGCCAGGTGCAGGCAGTTCTGCAGAACCAGGACAACCGCGAGCATGACTTGCTCGATTCCAACGATTACTACCAGTTCCAGGGCGGCATGCTCGCTGCGGTGGAGACGCTGCGCGGCGAAGCGGCGGCCAGTTATCACGGCGATCACAGCCAGCCGGATCTGCCGAAGATTCGTACCTTGAAGGAAGAACTCAATCGCGTGGTGCGCTCGCGCGCGGCGAATCCGAAGTGGATCGATGGGGTCAAGCGTCACGGCTACAAAGGCGCGTTCGAACTGGCGGCGACGGTTGATAATCTGTTCGCTTTCGATGCGACCACGCAGTTGATCGATGACCATCAGTACGCGTTGCTGGCGGAGGCATATTTGCTCGATCCGGCGACCCAGGATTTTGTTCGTGAACATAATCCGCATGCTCTGCGCGACATGACCGAACGCATGCTCGAAGCGCAGCAGCGCGGGATGTGGCAGGAGCCTGGGGCTTATAAAGAGGCGCTGGAGAATTTGCTGTTGGATATCGAGGAAGATATGTAGCCGCTAAAAAGCTACCCTCACCCCAGCCCTCTCCCGGAGGGAGAGGGAGCCGATTTGTGTTGGTTTTGAGGCCTGAGTTCAACTCGATAATTCAGGTCGGCGCAACTTGCAAGAACACCCAGATCAGTTCCCTCTCCCTCTGGGAGAGGGTTAGGGTGAGGGCCACCCAACTGACACGCCACTAAAACTCAAGCACACCAAAGACCACGAAAGGGAAAACCCAAATGACCGACACCCCGCATTTCCCACTCTCCGCCGTGGTCGGCGCCGATGACCTGAAGCTCGCCCTGTGCCTGACCGCCATCGACCCGAAAATCGGCGGCGTACTTATCGAAGGTCCGCGCGGCATGGCCAAGTCGACGCTGGCGCGGGGCCTGGCGGATCTGCTCGCCAGCGGCCAGTTTGTCACTTTGCCGTTGGGCGCTACCGAAGAGCGGCTGGTCGGCACCCTCGATCTCGATGCTGCCCTCAGCGACGGTCGCGCGCAGTTCTCGCCTGGTGTTCTGGCCAAGGCTGACGGTGGCGTGCTCTATGTCGATGAGGTCAATCTGCTGCCCGATCACTTGGTCGACCTGCTGCTGGATGTCGCCGCCAGCGGTACCAACCTGATCGAGCGTGACGGCATTTCCCATCGGCATTCGGCCAAATTCGTTCTGATCGGCACCATGAACCCGGAAGAGGGCGAGCTGCGGCCGCAACTGCTTGACCGCTTCGGCTTGAACGTTGCCCTCAGCGGCCACACCGCCCCCGCCGAACGCGGACAGATCATTCGCCGGCGGCTGGATTTCGACAGCGATCCACAAGGGTTCTGCGCGCAGTGGGCGAGCGAGCAACACATCCTGCGTTCGCGCTGTGAAAGCGCCCGCGAGCGTTTGGCAGCCATCCCGCTGGATGACGCGGCATTGGCGTTGATTACCGAGCGTTGCTTCGCTGCTGGCGTCGATGGCTTGCGCGCCGATCTGGTCTGGTTGCGCGCGGCCCGCGCCCATGCCGCGTGGCGTGGGGCGGATGCGATTGCTGAAGAGGACATCGACGCGGTGGCCGAATTTGCCCTGCGCCATCGCCGTCGCGAACACCCTTCATCCAGCACCCAATCACAAGCGCAATCTCCTTCAGGCACAGACAGCAAGTCCAGCGAAGGGCAGGGCCAGTGGGGCGAGATGCCGGCAACGGCGCAAGCCACCGGTGCCCGCCGCGACGTTCCGAGCTGGCCGCCCCTGGCAAAAAAGCCCTAGGCATTCGCCCCCGATCCGACGCGGGGGCGAATGCCAAGCCCCGTGCCGGACAACTCGACAATGGCCGCCAGGGCCAGCGGCATGGGGCCGGCAGCGGATCGGTGAACTGGCCGGGCACGCTGCTCAATGGCCGCCCCCAGCGCCGCGCCGATCTGCTGTTTCAACAGCGCACCCGCGCGCCCCATGAAATCTGGCTGGTGATCGTCGACGCGTCGGCCTCGACCCGTCGCCATCAGGCCTTGAGTGATGCCAAGGGCCTGCTCGCGCAGCTGTTCGACGATGCTTATCGCCAGCGGGCGCGGCTGGCGTTGCTGACCGCCAGTGGTTCTGCGCCGAAATGGCAGGTGCAAGGCTTGAAGGCCTCAAGCGGCCTGGGCGTCTGGCTCGACGGTCTGGGCGCCGGTGGCGGCACGCCGTTGCTCGCGGCACTGGAGCAGGCGCAGCAATGGCTGACGCTGCGACGCAAGCGCTTTTCTGCCGAACAGCAACGCTGCCTGATCGTGACCGATGGTCGCGTGAAAGAACTGTCGGCGTTGCCAGTGCTGGCGTGTCCGGGATTGCTGATCGACATCGAGCGCGGGCCGATTCGACTGGGCCGGGCGAAGGATCTGGCGACCGCGCTGCAAGCGCAGTATCAGCATATCGATGAGCTGGATTTGCGCTGAAATCCGCCGCACCGCTCGCACCCTGTGGGAGCGAGCCTGCTCGCGAAGGCTGCTTCAGCAACGCTGAAAGTCTCCGATCAAGGTCATTCATACAGATTTTGAAATGATTTACCGCTGTGGAGCAGGTCGGTCGACGCTGTACGCTCGAAGGCCATTTTTCATTCAGGATCTACATGAACACCCTCTCGGAGCCTCCCAGTCAGCACTCTCCAGCACGCCTTCGCGCGGTCTTGATCCTTTCGCAGCACCCCGTCTTCCGACTACCGACTATGGTTGATAACGCGGCTCTTGAGCCTTTGCGTTGCACTTCGCCGTGTCCGGCCGCCTGAATTCACTGAAGAGAGATCGAGACGTTTTATGGAATGGTTAGCGGATCCCACAGCCTGGTTAGGCCTGTTGACTCTGATCGTGCTGGAACTGGTACTGGGTATCGACAACCTGGTGTTCATCGCAATTCTTGCCGACAAACTGCCGCCGCATCAGCGCGATCGCGCGCGGATCATCGGCCTGTCGCTGGCGTTGATCATGCGCCTGGGCCTGTTGGCGAGCATTTCCTGGCTGGTTACGCTCACGCAGCCGTTGTTCGAGGTGTTCGACAAGAGCTTCTCCGGTCGTGATCTGATCATGCTGTTCGGTGGCGTGTTCCTGTTGTTCAAGGCGACGATGGAGTTGCATGAGCGCCTCGAAGGCCATGTCGGCGAGCGCTCGACCAACACAACCTACGCGCTGTTCTGGCCGATCGTGGCGCAGATCGTGGTGCTCGACGCGGTGTTCTCGCTCGATGCGGTGATTACCGCCGTGGGCATGGTCGATGAACTGGCGGTGATGATGATCGCCGTGATTATTTCCATCGGCCTGATGATCGTTGCCAGCAAGCCGCTGACCCGCTTCGTCAACGCGCATCCGACCGTGATCATGCTGTGTCTGGGCTTCCTGATGATGATCGGTTTTGCCCTGACCGCCGAAGGTCTGGGCTTTCATATCCCGAAAGGTTACCTGTACGCCGCCATCGGTTTCTCGATCCTCATCGAGGTGTTCAACCAGATCGCCCGGGCTCGGCGCAAACGTTCGATTCAGGGCGTGCGCCCGATGCGCGAGCGCACGGCCCATGCGGTGATGCGTCTGCTCGGTGGCCGCAAGCTGGCGGCGGAGGAGGTTGGTGAGGAAATCTCCGACCTGCTGGACAACGGTGAAGCGCCGGTGGCCGAGCTGTTCGACCGTCGTGAGCGGGTGATGATCAGCGGTGTGCTGCAACTGGCGGAGCGGCCGATTCGCAACCTGATGACGGTGCGCGCCGACGTTGACCTGATTGATCTTGCCGATGACGCCGAAGCCATTCGCACGAAGCTGATGCATTCGTCGTATTCACGCTTGCCGCTGATTCGCGATGGCGCGGTGGATGAGCCGCTGGGGTTCGTACACAAGAAGGAATTGCTCAAGGAGTATCTGGCCGGCAACGAGCCGAACCTTGAGCATCTGGCACGCAAGACCGTCAATCTGCTCGACAGTTATTCGATCCTCAATGCCCTGGAGCAGATGCGCGCGGCATCGACGCACATCGCCTTCGTGGTCAATGAGTTTGGCGATTTCGTCGGCGTATTGACCATGACCGACATCCTCGAATCGATCGCCGGTGAGTTGCCCGATGCCAGTGAAATCGAAGGCCCTGATGTGGTCGAAGAGCGCGGCGGGTTTCTGGTCAGCGGCGCGCTGCCCTTGGCTCGCGTTCGCCAGCGTACCGGCTTCGATGCCGAGCCGACCGAGGATTATCAGACCATGGCCGGGTTGGTCATGAGTCTGCTGGATCGGTTGCCGATGACCGGTGATCGGCTGGAATACCAGGGCTGGCAACTGACCGTCAAAGCGGTCGAAGAGCGGCGGGTGACGCGCGTGTTGCTGGAGCGTGAGGTGGCTTGAGCATTCGCGGAATGGCGCAGCGGTCGCTGCGCTTGTTACTGATGAAACGTAAAGCGGTCCTTGCCCGTATGCTTTGATTCGTACAACGCCGCATCCGCCTTGATCAGCGCCTGATTCAACGAGTCACCCTCAGCCACCCGGGTAATGCCGATGCTGATGGTGACCGGGTGCTGGGTGGGGTGTTCACGCACTGACTGGCACAGTTGCGTGGCAAGGCTTTCAACATCCTCGCGCCGCACTCCCGCCAGATAGATCGCGAACTCCTCACCGCCCATACGCGCGTAGTCAAACGCAATCATCACTGTCTTGATATCGGCAGCGACGCGAATGAGCACCTCATCACCGATGTCATGCCCGTAGGTGTCGTTGACCTTCTTGAAGTTGTCGATGTCGATCATCATCAGGTAATGATCGCGCTCGCGCGGGCTTGCCAGCAGCCGTTGCCCTGCGTGGGTCATGAATGAGCGTCGGTTGGGAATCTGCGTCAGCGGGTCGTTATAGGCCTGATCCAGCAGCAGCCGCGACATCAGGTAGTTATTCAGCTTGGCCTCACGGAACTTCAAAAAGGTGTACACCGTGAGTGCGCAGAGAAACACGCTGTAGCAGGCAGTCAGGACGCCGCGCAGTTCAGTGATTTCGGTGGTGGTGGCAAGAAACGGGTTGAGGATCACCCAGATCACAACTTGTACCGCAAAGAACGCCCAGCGCCGCAGCGGCAGTACCGACACGCTGTACAACATGCTTGCTGCTGCCAGGACCAGCCACAAGCTGTGCGAAGCAGGCGCGAGGCCGTCGACGATCATTCGCACACCGACGGTCAATCCCAGGACCAGCAACAGGGTGAGCACATCGAAATGGCTAGCCCTGCGCGTAAAACCGAGCACCACCGTCAACAGCGCGAAACCAGCGAGAAACGCCATCGAGCGCCACGTGAAACCCTGGCCGCCGAGAAAACTGACGATCAGATCAAACAGCAGCCACATGAACACACTGACCACGTAGATCAACAGGCTGAACGGTTTGAGCCGTTCGAACTCGCGCTGGAGAAACTCTTCTCTCAACTCGTTTGACGCGGTTTCCTTCAACGCTTGCGCTTCAATGGTTTCGAACATGCTTATCCCGCTGTCTGCGCCGATCCTGGCAACCACCCGAACCGGCGGGCGGCGCGCAATGTGTTCGCTCAACAGCAAAGCAGGCAGACAGCGGGTTGTCCAATCCCGGTCGGGTTCAGCGCAGAAGCCGGTGGCGCGAACCAGTGACGGTGCGCAATGACTTGAGTGTTCGCCTCAGCCATGCCAGATCATGGTGAGGTTTGCGTGGCGTTGCGGGAGCCTTTGTCCTGCCGACATGCCGGGCCATATCCCTCGCCAGGGTTTCCTCGGTGCCGATACCTTTGAGCTTTTTCAGCAGCCTGCCGTTTTTATAGAACAGCACTGTTGGCGTGCCCGTGACGTTCGGGTGCTTGGGCGATTGGCTGGTGTTGAGCATATAGATGTTGGCGCGCAGCCGGTAAGGCTCGGCAATCTGCCGAAAGACCGGCCCGGCCCATTCGCAGGCGGGGCAGTGATCATTGGCGAAATACAGAATGACCGGACGCCAGGTTTTCAGGGCTTTGCGGTAAACCGGGTCCAGCGCGGAAGTAGTGTTTGTGGCGTTCATCGAAGGGTCCTTTTCAACGAGCGGGTAGGCACCTTGACGTTAAAGGAGCAGGGGTGTCGCGGTCTACTGTCAGAAATTACAGGTGGGCTGCGCAAACACGAGATTAATCCCACAAGAACGCCAGATAGACCTGACAACCAATGCGGGAACCTCACAAGAAACCGCGTGATAACCTCAATGCATTGCGCCGAGCATCACTTGGAGTGCTATTTTGAGCACTAATCAGAGCACTTCAAGAGGCACAGTGCATGACGCACATTGTTCTTGCTCACGTCGTA
>NZ_WBRZ01000185.1:0-11314 GCF_008923895.1 Pseudomonas sp. GXM4 | reverse complement strand
ATCGAATACCAAACTGGTGGTGCGTTGAGCTGGGACTAATGGTCTCGCTTGGCATGATTTGACGACTGCGGTTTGAGTCGGCGAATCGAGAAAGCAAAAAGCCCCGATCTGATCGGGGCTTTTTTATGGGTGCAAAGCGGTAATTAGGTTAACGATGCATTGGTAGGATTTTGGCAGGATCAGTCGCTTTTCCCCGTAGGAAATTTCCTAGACAGCAGTGATGGCCACTCAGTATCGTCCGAGGGTTTTCAACCCTCGGCGATTTTATGGACACGGAAAAAAGTAATAGCGATTGGAGTGAGGTCGAGATTCAGGCGGCAGTCGATTCCTATCTGAAGATGCTTGTACGCGAGCAGAGCGGCCAGAAATTCGTCAAGACTGAGGAGAATCGCATCCTGCGCGAAGGCCCGTTAGCCGGTCGGACCAAAGGCTCTGTCGAGTTCCGGATGCAGAACATTTCTACCGTGTTGGTCGAGATGGATAGAAAGCGTATTGAAGGCTACAAACCTGCCAAGAATGTTGGCGCGAATGTAGCGCGCAGCATCCGTAAGGCACTTGATGCCTCTACCGTTCTGACACTTGAAGATTCCAATCCAACGGCGGACGAAGCATTGCTCGAGCAACGCGCGGCTAAATTTGAGCGAAAGCAATTTGACTACGTCCCCAAAGGAATAAAAACACCTATCCAAACGACGTCCACTAGAAAGGTTTACTTTCGCGATCCTGAATTGAGGGGCTGGGTTCGTCAGCAAGCCGATGGCAAGTGCGAAGGTTGTGGAAAAGCAGCGCCATTTGAAAAGGATGGGAAACCGTTTTTAGAAGTGCATCACGTCAAGCACCTGTCGCTAAAGGGTTCGGACCGTGAGACGAATGTTGTGGCGTTATGTCCCAACTGTCACCAACGTTGCCACCATTCGGATGACAGAGCGGAATTCACTGCTTGGCTTTATGACAATGTTGGAAGACTGGAAAAGGAATAATTGCAGTTTGTCTGGCTAACCTCATTTGCTGGATTTGGGGCAGCTTCGCTGCCCATCGGGGATAAATCCCCTCACCACAATTCAATGTGTTGCTGCTGGGTGGATGTCTGGATTCAAGATTAGGTTGATCTCACCAGTCGCCAGCAGGCTACCTCCCATAAATCCCGCATCATCCCGAAAACAATCAGTGCAACCTACCCCGCCTCCCGCTATTAATACCCCTCCCCCACTCAAGGATCCGAGCCCCACCATGAAATTCGATCTCGCCTACTGCCTCAGCCTCGACGACAAGTTGTCGATCTATGACGTTCGCGATCTCAATTTCGATGAGACGGTGGCGTTTGACTCGGCGAAGGAACACTTCCAGTGCCCCAACGATGCCTGTCGTGCGGCGTTCGAGGCTTCCAATGAGTTGGGTACGTTCAACGCCAAGAATGTGAATTACGTGCGCACGCCGCACTTCAAGAATCTGCCCACGACGCAGCATGTGGCGGGTTGCCCGTATGTGAGTTTGAAGGCGTCGGCTTCTGGCGTTGAGACGGCGGATGGCGAGGTGGATGACGGGCGTGAGGAACATTTCCCGTCGGAGTTGTTGCTGACCCGGCGTGAGTATGTGCGCAAGCCTGTCGCGCCAGCGGGGGCGGCGGATGTGTTGCGCGATGACTCGGTGCGGGCGGCGGCGGACAGTGGTAAAGAGTCGGTGGGTCGTGAGTCGGCGCCGGATAAGACCAGTGTGTTTGCGCATCCGGTGGAGTGTTTTGTTTCCAACTTCGCCGACAAGGATTTGCTCAAGCGCATGCCGTTGAAGATTGGCGAGCATACGGCGCCGTACAGTTCGTTCTTCAAGAAGATCGAATATCTGACGGACAACAAGGGGCTGATCTACTGGGGGCGGATCAAGAAGATCGAGGACTTCCACAGTGCCAGTTTTCGTATCGATTTCGAGGACAAGGTCTGGTTCAAGAAGCCCGAGGACAGTAAGAAGAAGCCGTATCCGGTCAGCGTTTATCTGAACAAGAAGCTGATCGACAACTACCGCAAGCGCAAGGCGTTTCTGGAAGAGATCAAGCACGCTGTGGATAGCGACAAGGCGTTGTTCTGTTTCTTCTATGGCGTAACGCCGGAGTTGAAGCAGGTGCCCGGCAAGAAGAACCCCGAGAAGCCTTTCGAGGTCTTCAATGCCAATATCGAGAACCTGGATCACTTCATTATTCGTGAAGCGCCGGGGTTGGAGTGATGGCTAGCCTTGGGGCAGTTGCAGTTTTACGGCGCCAGGGTGTTGTTTGACTAGGGAGTACGGCAGGATCGACCAGTCAGGTCTATCACAAGAGCGTTGCACGCGAGCGAAGTACGCGCCGAGGTACAAGCCCTTCTCGGTGAAGTACCAAGGTGAAGTCCCCCAGATGCTTTCGTCCTGGAAGTTGCAGTCGTCATCTCCCGTCGTTGTCTTCATTTCTGTGGGGTACAGGGCCGTGAATTGTTTGATCACCCACGGCACCAACTCTTTGCTAACGTACTGATAGCGCGCGTTACTTTCGTCCTTGCTCAGAGGTTCGTCGCCCAAGCTGTCGCGTTCGGCATGTAAAAGTGGTTTGCCCTCACCGACCCACAGCACATCTTCGAGGGACAGCGGGTGGCCGGTTTTGACGTCAATGTTGAGCGGTGAATCGCCGAAGTCTGGATGCGCGCCGCCGCAGTAATAGCTGGTCGAGATGTTCAGGCTGACCACGGCTGGCGAGATCATTTTCGGTTGCACCTGTTGCATAAATTCGACGTTTTCGCCGCCCTGCAGCTGGCAGCCGTGGTAACTGATGACTTCATTCCAGAGGCGTCCAAGCAACTGCTGGTTAACCCGTTGCTGATCATCTTTCGACAATCCGGACTCCACGCTGAACAGGGAAATCTTTGTCTCAGGCTCTGTCCACCATTGCAGGTCGTAGCCCATGAAGTTTTCTTTCTTCGCCGGTTTCAGTTTGAGTCCCTGCAGGCGCAAATACTCGTAAGGCTCGCTGTAAGGCAACGCGGCAATGAACGGCAAAGTTGATGAGGTGGGGGCGGTAAGTCTGGCCTCGATGAGTTTCACTGGCAGCTTCTTGCCCTGCGGACTTTTCCATTCGCCCTGCCAGCCGCTGCCGGTTTCTTCAAGTTCCAACGTTGACAGCGGCTTGTCGTCACCATAGCGATTATTGCCCTCGGTCAAGGTCAGCGTGCTGTTCTGCAACGCGCCACTGAGCGGCAAATCACGATGGTATTTTTCGTAGAAGTACCGACCGGTTACTTCGTCCTGCTGCGTGATATTGAGCTCTACGACGATCGGCGTTTTGCCCAACGTGCCGGTGAACACGCGTCGGCCATCATCGGCGTGGACACTTGGAATCAGCGAGAACAGCACAGCAGCGCATGGCGCCAGGCGCATCAGTCCCTTGAGCATTGATCGTTCCTTGAAAGAGTCAGAGGTCGCGCCGGCATTTGAGGGCCGACGCGGATAAATTCGCGGCGATTATGGCGGGGTTGTGGTCGGGAATCGAGGGGCTGCGCATGAAAGTAAACGCGACATCAAGGCAGTTGCAGTGCAACCCCGCCCGGATGTTGTTTGACGATTGTGTACGGCAGAACGCTCCAGTCGACGAATCCGCAGACCGCCGCGACGTGGGGAAATGATGGCTCGAGCTTGATGCCCAGTTCCGTGAAGTGCCAACCGGGAAATTGCCAGGGATAACTCTCGTCGTAGTTGCAGTCGTTTTCGCCTTCGGGGGTAACGGTCATTTCACTGGAGTAGAGTTTCAGCAGCTGCGCGACCAGCCAGGGTGCCAGTTCCTCACTGCGGTAGTTAGACCAGGAATCAGACGAGCCGGACGCCTCCCCGCCGAAGTCGCCCTCTCGTTGGAAATGCAATGGCTTGCCCTGCCCCACCCACAAAACATCATCAAGGGTCAGGAGTCTGCCTGTTTTAGTGTCGAAGTTGAGCGCATCCTGGCTTTGATCCGGATAGGCACCGCCGCAGAAATAATCTGATGAAATTAGAACACTCATCACTGTTGACGACATCCACAGTGGTTGGCTCGACTGCGCGTAACTGCCTGAACATCCATAAGACGACAATACCTCGCTCCACAAACGCGCCATCAATTGTTGGTTGATGCGTCGACGCTCTTCAAGGGAATAACCCGAGACCACTTCAAACAGAGAAGTGCCTGTCTTCGGCTCGCTCCACCACTGCAGCGTGTAGCCCATGAAGGTGTCGATGTTGCCTTTTTTGAGTGTGACGCCCTGCAGCCGCAGGTATTCATAAGGGTACTTGTCGTGAAGTGTGGTGAAGAAGGGCAAGGCATCATCCGCTACATCGGGGATGACGGCTGGCTGTAACTTGATCTTCAGGCTTTTCCCAGTGGTGCTCGTCCACTCGCCATACCAACCATCAGTTGTCGGCCGCAGACGCAAGGTCGGGCGTGAGTCGTCCATCCGCGAGCCTTCTTCCAGCACAAGCGTTTCCCCGTCCAGAGCACCGTCGAGTGGTAGATCCTTGCGGTACTTCTTGTAAAAGTAACGTCCCTCTCCGGTACGAGGATTTATTTCGAGGACGATAGACGATTTACCCAACGTGCCGGTGAACAACTGCGCGCCGGTCTCGGCCCAAGTTGCCGTCGAGACAAAAGAACCCGTTAGAAGAAAAACAGCAAAAAGACGTAACAGTCCTCGGTACATCACTTCATCCTTGAATAAGCGAGCAACTGCCCACGAAAGTAGCTGCGGATTATGGCGAGCTTGCGCGCTGGAATCGAGCGCCGTCGCGCTCAGCTCAAGCACATGCTGATCATCACCACCATAAGTAAACCGATGTACACGCGCGCATGCAGCCGATCCGGTATCCGCCCAATCCATCGCGCAGCCAATCTGATCCCCAGCAACGAACCAACCGTCAGCAGCGCAAACGCCAGGACATCGACATACCCGATATACCAAACGCCCAAATCACCCCCGGTGAAACCGGCCAGCGCCATGTACGTCAACGTCCCCGCCAATGCTACCGGTACGCTGAGCGGATTGGCCATGGAGGTCGCTTGCGACATGCTCAGCCCGCAACGGCGCAGCAGCGGCACGGTCATGACGCTTCCTCCTACACCTAGGAAGGTCGCGATGGCGCCGATGCCTGCGCCACCGGCGGATGTTTCCGTCGTGGTCAGTCGCCGTGGGAATGTCGTTTGGGACTGTGTGAGAAATCCTCGGCGCAGCAGGCAATCGACGATGGTCACGCCCAGATAGGCGATGAAGGCGTAGCGGATCACTTCGCCGCTGACCCACATCGCAGCGATGGCGCCGACGACCGCACCCACGCCGATAAACCCGCCCAATGGCCAGAGGTAGTCCCGGAGCAGATTGCCCGCGCGCTGGTGTTTGCGCGTGGCGATGAGGGCGTTGACGATCATCACGCAGGTCGAGGTGGCCACTGCGATGTGCATGGCCGATTGCGCGATGGGGTCGTCGGCTGCATGGCTGGCGGTGAGCATGCGATAGAGCAGCGGCACGATGACGAAGCCGCCGCCGAAACCGAAGAGCACGGCGCTGATGCCGGTGAGGCAACCGAACAGCGTAAGCAGGAGGTAGAACATGGTGGGCGTCCAGGATCGGGGGAGCCCAGGACATTAGAGCGTGATGCACTGGCCGGCTTCAGTAGTTGGGCCAATAATGTTCGCGTTTACGCCAATCGCTGGAACACGCCTGATGCGCAATATTTCGATCAATCAGCTCGATGACACGCCTCGCCCGGTCGTGGCCATCGGTACCGATTATTCCCACGGCCACCTACTCCCGCTTCATACGCATCGCCGTGGGCAATTGCTCTACGGCGCCACCGGCGTGATGCAGGTCAGCACTCAGAACGGTAATTGGGTGGTGCCGCCGCAGCGCGCGGTGTGGATTCCGCCGGGCGTGGCCCACGAGGTATTGATGCTCGGGGTGAGCACGCGCAGCCTTTACATCGAACCGGGCAACGTGGAATTGGGGTCGGACTGCCAAGTGCTCAATGTGTCGCCGCTGCTGCGGCATTTGCTGATGGAAGCGGTGGACGTGCCACTGATGTACGACCAGGCCGGACGCGACGGTGTGCTGATCAACTTGCTGTTGCATGAACTGGCACGCAGCGCGCCCCTTGCCCTACACATTCCCATGCCAGCCGAAGGAAAGCTCCTCAGTCTGTGTCAGACCTTTCTGAACATGCCCAACACCCATCAATCCCCGCAGGATTGGGCCGATCAGTTACACATAAGCTTGCGTACCTTTAACAGATTGTTTCGGCAGCAGACCGGGCTCAGCTTTCGTCAGTGGCGCCAGCAGGCGTGCGTCGTGCAGGCGTTGGCACGGTTGGCGGCGGGGGAAGCGGTGACGCGGATTGCCCTGGACTTCGGCTACGAGAGCCCGGCGGCGTTTTCGACGATGTTTCGGCGAGTGCTGGGACAGGCACCGTCCGTCTGGTTGGAGCCGACGAACTAGGCAAACTCGAAAAATGCATTTGATCCCGGCCGAAAACAACTGTACAAAAACACAGTACATCTTCAATCAGCACTTTTGAGCCCGGAGCACACCATGGCCTCTCTTGCGATGAACCACGTCCTCGAACGCATTGCCCTTTTCCAGTTCACCCCGACCCACTGCGTCCAGGCCCGCGCCATGCTGGGCTGGAGCGTTGAACAACTGTCGCGCGAGGCCGAGGTGGCGGTGGCAGATATCCAGCGTTTCGAAGCGCAGCAGGACGTGGCGGACGCCGCGAGACTGGCACTGGCTTATCGGTTTGAAGCGCAGGGGTTGGTGTTCTTCCCGGGGTTTGCACCGGGGCGCAGTGTCAGGGCGCAGGCTATGGCGGGGGAATCGGTGGGGCGTGGGGATTTTGCGATGGCCGAATAAGGAGCGCTAAGGATGGACATCGAAAGAAGCACGGGCAACGTCTACGCAGATTTGGGACTGCAGGGTGCAGATGAAATGCTGATCAAATCGGGATATGCGACAAAAATGGCCGCGTTGATCAAGACTGCCAACCTGAACGAATCTGAAGCGGCGCAAATTACTGGCATCACCTTGGAAACACTATGTCAGATACTTCGTGGAAAATTCAGGGATTTGTCAGTCGCTACGATGGAGGATTACCACCGGCGAATGAAGGAAATAGGAATCTGATTCATCCGGTTCGCACCGAGGCGAACCGGATGAAATCGTCAGGCGTTCTGCACTAGCGCCTCCCCCTCCTCTTCAACCGCCATCCACCACGCACTCCCCCGTTGTGGATGCGCAAGGTTGAACGCCTCCCCCATCCGCGGTGTGGTAATCGCAATACTGCGTTCCCATGCAAGCGCAAGGATGCGGTCAAACGGTTCGTGCCAGGCGTGCATGGCCAGGTCGAAGGTGCCGTTGTGGATCGGAAAGAGCCAGCGGCCCTTGAGGTCGATGTGGGCTTGCAGGGTTTCTTCCGGTTGCATGTGCACGTGGGGCCATTCGACGTTGTAGGCGCCGGTTTCCATCAGGGTCAGGTCGAACGGGCCGTATTGTTCGCCGATGCGTTTGAAGCCGTCGAAGTAACCGCTGTCGCCGCTGAAGAAGATTCGTGTGTCGGCGTCGATCATCACCCATGACGCCCACAGCGTGCTGTTGCCGTCGAACAGGCCACGGCCGGAGAAGTGCTGCGATGGGGTGGCGATGAAGCGGATACCGGCGATTTCGGTGCCCTGCCACCAGTCGTACTGGCGCACCTTGCTGGCGTCGATGCCCCATTTGATCAGGGTGTCGCCCACGCCCAGCGGAGTCAGGAAGTAAGTGGTTTTGGCGGCGAGTTTGAGCACCGCTTCGTAGTCGAGATGGTCGTAATGATTGTGCGAGAGGATCACTGCTTCGATCGGCGGCAGTTCGTCGATGCTGATCGGTGGTTGGTGGAAGCGTTTCGGGCCAGCCCATTGCACTGGCGAGGCGCGCTCGGCGAAGACCGGGTCGGTGATCCAGAATTTGTCGCGCATCTTCAGCAACAGCGTCGAGTGCCCCAAGCGGTAAACGCTGTGATTGGGCGCTGCGAGCAGATCTTCACGGGTCAGCGGTTGCACAGGAATGGCGGCGCTCGGACGGGTGTCGCGCGGTTTGTGGAAAATCATGTTCCACATGATCCGCAGCATTTTGCGTACCCCTTCGCGCTGCACCGGCGCATGATTGCGAAACAGCCCTTGATCCTGTCGAGAGGCTTCAGGCGTGGGAGTGTTATCCGGGAGAGAGACTGGATTGGCCATGACTGAACGACTCCGAAAAACCGTGTGCTGCACGGTGTTCCACGGGAAATGAAAATGGCCAAGCTGCACGCAAAGGCCAAACGCTCTGGTTTGTAAAGTGCGAGGATTAACGCAACATTACACTGAGCGGTGTAGTTTCTAGGTTGCATCAAAGCCGGCGCCAAGTAAACTGCCGAGTGTAATTTCCTTCCTTCTCTGCCGAAGTCCGCTCATGACCGCTCCACAACGCCTCACCGACCGCAAACGCGAAGCCATCATCCAGGCGGCGATCGCCGAATTCCGTGCCCACGGGTTCGAAATCACCAGCATGGACAAGATCGCCGCCACGGCCGGCGTGTCGAAGCGAACGGTGTACAACCACTTCCCGAGCAAGGAAGAGCTGTTCGCCGAGATCCTTAATCAGTTGTGGGCGCGGATCATTGCCGAGCCATCGGTGAGCTACGACCGCGAGCAACCGCTGCATGAGCAGCTGCGCCTGATGCTGCGAGAAAAAGTGCAGATGATGGCCGACGAGAATTTTCTCACCCTCGCCCGGGTGGCGATTGCCGCAACCATTCATTCCCCTGAACGTGCGCAGAACATGATTGAGCGCATGGGCGAGCGCGAGGAAGGACTGACTGTCTGGATACGCGCGGCGCAAGCCGACGGACGGCTCAAACCGGTGGATCCAGAATTTGCCGCGCATCAAGTACAAGGTTTGCTCAAGGCATTCGCATTCTGGCCGCAGATCTCGCTGGGTCGCGCGGCCCTTGATCCAGACGCGCAGAATGCAGTTGCCGAGTCGGCGCTGGAGATGTTCCTGGCACTGTATCAGCGGTGAATCACTGGCGCGGCGAGCCGCGTACAACTAATTTCGGAAAAAGTTATACAAACTTGTGAAAAATTCCTTTCTTGTACAACTTTATTAAGTTTTGTATAAGTAGCCATCTGCCAGTAACGGAACGCTGGCATTGAGCAGTCACCACCGAATGCCGTCCGTGCATTTCGGTCTGCCGGCGCAGGAATAGGGACTGAATCCTTTTGATTTTCCCCACTTCCCGAGTATCGCAAGCATGTTTTTCAATCGCCAAAAAGCCGCCCTCGCTGAATTGCAACACACCGTTTATGACCAAGCTGCGATGCTCGAAGCGATCAACCGTTCGATGGCGGTGATCGAGTTCGATCTTGATGGCGTGGTGTTGCGTGCCAATGACAATTTCCTCAAGACCATGGGTTACACGGCTGCCCAGGCGATCGGCCAGCCGCACCGGCATTTCTGCACGCCGGAATTCGGGCGCAGTGTCCAATACACCGAGCTGTGGTCACGCCTGAAAAATGGTCAGTTCCAGTCCGGCACCTTTGAACGGGTCAACAGCAAAGGCCAGCCGATCTGGCTCGAGGCCAGTTACAACCCGATCAAGGATGCGTCGGGACGGGTGATCAAAGTGGTCAAGTACGCGATGGATGTCACCGCCAAGGTGCAGCAGGAGAACGAGGCCAACGCCAAGCTGCAGGCGATCGATCGCGCGATGGCGGTGATCGAGTTCGATCTCGACGGCAACATTCTTACCGCCAACCAGAATTTTCTCACGCGCATGGGTTACAGCCTCGCAGAGCTCAAGGGCCAGCATCACCGCTTGTTCTGCACCCCGGCGCTGGTCAACAGCGGCGCCTATCAGGATTTCTGGCGGCGCCTGAATCAGGGCGAGTTCTTCCACGGGCAGTTCGAGCGCGTGGATAAACGCGGTCAGATCGTCTGGCTGGAGGCCAACTACAACCCGGTCTACGACGCTTCGGGGCGTTTGTACAAAGTCGTGAAGTTCGCGTCTGACGTTACCGCCCGTGTCGAGCAACACGAGCAGGACGCACGCAGTGCCAGCACCGCTTACCACATCTCGGTAGCAACGCGAAAAGTCGCCGAGCAAGGTACGCAGGTGATTCAACAGGCTGCCAGCGAAATGCGCGAAATCGCCGAGGACATCAGCCAGTCCTCAACGCTGATCGCGCAACTGGGCGACCGCTCCGAGCAGATCACCGCCATCGTCAACACCATCCGCGCGATCGCCGATCAGACCAACCTGCTCGCCCTCAACGCCGCCATCGAAGCCGCGCGCGCCGGTGAACAGGGCCGCGGCTTTGCCGTGGTGGCCGATGAAGTACGGCAACTGGCGGCGCGCACCAGCGGCTCCACCGCCGAGATCTCCACCATGATCAGCCTGATCCAGAGCGAAACACGGCAGGCGATCAAAAGCATGCAAGGCACCCGCGACCGCGCCGCAGAAGGCGTGGAACTGGCCAATCAGGCCGGCACGGTGATTCTGCAGATTCGCGATGGCGCCAGTGAGGCGGTGGATGCGGTGAGCATGTTTGCCAATGAGCGGGTGCCAAATTGAGGTTTGTGCAGGGTCGATAGAACGAGTCGCGACCTTCGTGGGCAGCCCGCGAAGGTCGACCGCCACAACGCAGAGCTATAGTGACGACACGTCCCAAGCCCCGCCGAGTGCCCCATGAATAACGAAAAACCCGAAGTATCCAACGCCCCGATCGATCACCTACGCTTCCACCGCCCCCACGCCCACCTGAATACGACCTTCGGCAACGACGCCTTCGCCCTCCGCGCCGAAGCCTTTGCGCGGTTCTTCGGCACGCCGCTGTTCCTTGGCGCGCAAACCTTGATCGTTGCGGTATGGATCGGCCTCAACGTATGGGGCGTGACTCAATTCGACGTTTACCCGTTCATCCTGCTGAACCTGGCCTTCAGCCTGCAGGCGGCCTACGCCGCGCCATTGATCCTGCTTGCACAAACCCGTCAGGCCGCGCGCGACAAAGCGCAGGCCGACGCCGATGCGCAGCACCGCGAAGCTCTGGCATTGGCCAATACCGAACGTCAGGCAGAGGCGGCGAAGAATTCCGCGCAATTGCTGGCATTGCTGGAACAAAACACCCGCCTTACCGAAATGACGAAAACCCTCACCGAGCGCATCGAAGGACTGACCAGCGAATTGCACGCTCACGTGTGCCAGAACTAAGGTCGCCTTCGCGAGCAGGCTCGCTCCCACATTGGATCTGTGGCGTTCACAAAATCCCTGT
>NZ_WBRZ01000184.1:0-11574 GCF_008923895.1 Pseudomonas sp. GXM4 | reverse complement strand
CACGTCACAGGACGAAGCTGATCGATACGTGATCTACACCTATCTCGTCATAGGCGACATTTTGAAATTGAAGGCAGATGTCGACGCCCACGCTCCAGCCGCTGCCGAGTGAGGGTTGTCAAGGTGGACACTCTTTGGACATTTCTGAAAAAATTTAGCTCTGACTGCTGAAAGAAAACAGTTCTTCAGAAACGAAAAAGCCGCGCAATGCGCGGCTTTCAGGTTTGGTGGGCCCACACGGACTCGAACCGTGGACCAAAGGATTATGAGTCCTCTGCTCTAACCAACTGAGCTATAGGCCCTCAGTAGGCCGCGGATTATAGCGACGGTTTCGCGGCTGTGCTATCCGAAAAATCCGATACGGTTACATGCAGAAACGTCGCGGCGAATTCCTCCGGGGGCAGCGGCAGGCTGACGATGTAGCCCTGGATCTGTTCACAACCTTCTGCGGCGAGGAATTGTTGTTGCGCCTGTGTTTCCACGCCTTCGGCAATCACGGTGAATTGCATGCTGCGACCGAGCGCGATGATGGCGCGTACGATCGCTGCGTCGTGGGGGTCGTCAGGCAGTCCGCGGACGAAGGATTGATCAATCTTGAGGATGTCCAGCGGCAGGCGTTTGAGGTAGCTGAGCGAGGAGTAGCCGGTGCCGAAGTCGTCGATCGCCAGTTGCACGCCGAGGTGTTTGAGTTGGTGCAGCACCGCCAGCGCCTCTTCGGCCTGACTCATGATGAAATTCTCGGTAATTTCCAGTTGCAGTAAATCCGGCCTGAGGCGGTTGTCCTTGAGCAGTTGTTCGATGCGCACCAACAGGTTGGGCTGACGCAATTGCGCACCGGCGAGGTTTACCGAAAGCGGCCCCAACGGTTGGTAGATCTCGTTCCACTCGAACATCTGCCGGCAAGCGGTCTCCAGCACCCAGTCACCGATCTGCAGGATCATGCCGTTTTCTTCCGCGAGCGGAATGAAATGCTCGGGCGGCACGTCGCCGAAGGTCGGGTGGCGCCAGCGAATCAGCGCCTCTGCGCCGACCAGACTGTGATCGACCAGGCTGATTTTCGGTTGGTAATAGAGGAACAGCTCATCACGCTCGATGGCACGGCGCAGTTCGTGCTCCAGCGCTATGCGCTCGCTGGCCTGGGCGGTGAGGTCGCGGGTGTAGCTTTCGACGCGGTTACGCCCCTTGGCTTTGGAGCGGTACATCGCCGCGTCGGCGTTTTTCACCAGCGTGGCCACATCGCAACCGTCGCGGGGATAGAGGCTGGTGCCGATGCTGGCGCTGATAAAGAACTCGTGTTCGCCGGCCTGAAACGGCGCGCCGAAGCAGTTGAGCAGTTTCGTCGCGATGTTGTCGGCGTCGCTGGCTTGCTGCAAGCCTGGCAACAGGATGATGAACTCGTCACCGCCCAATCGCGCGACCGTGTCGATATCGCGCAGTTGTTCTTTCAAGCGCACGGCAATGCCCTTGAGCAACAGGTCGCCGACCGGGTGACCGAGGCTGTCGTTGATGTGTTTGAAGCGGTCGAGATCGAGAAACAGCACCGCGCCCTGGCCGCCATTTTCCTGCTGGCTGGTCAGGGCCATTTGCAGGCGGCTCTCGAACAAAGTGCGGTTGGGCAAACCGGTGAGCGGGTCGTGGTGGGCCTGATAATCTAGCTTGGCCTGGGCGTGCTTGAGGCTGGAAATATCGGCGAACACCGCGACGAAGTGAGTGATGAACTTGTCGCGATTGCGCACCGCGCTGATTGTCAGCCAGCTCGGGTACAGCTCGCCGTTCTTGCGCCGGTTGGAAATCTCGCCTTGCCAGTGTCCCTCGTCGGTCAATTGATGCCACATCGCAGCGTAGAAAGCGCTGTCATGCAGCCCTGAGGCCAGCAAGCGTGGCGTGTGGCCCAGCGCTTCACTTTCGCTGTAACCGGTGATTTCGGTGAAAGCACGATTGACGGCGCTGATGTGTTGTTGAGTATCGGTGATCAATACGCCCTCGGCGGTGCTCTCGAAAACGGTGGCGGCCTGCTGCAGTTTTTCCTGCATGAGATGGCGTTCGGTGATGTCGCGGGCGATGGTCAGCATGCAATCCTCGTCGCCAATCGGCAGCGGTCGACTGGACACTTCGCACAGGCGAATCTGCCCGTCGCTGCGACGGATGTGGCATGTGAAGTCGCGGACGAAACCGTCGCGTTGCAGCAGGTCGAGCATCTGTTTGCGTTCGTTGAGGTTGACCCATATACCCAGATCCAGCGTCGAACGATCCACTGACATGGCGCTGTTGAAACCGGTGATGCGGCTGAAACCTTCGTTGACCTCCAGCAGCAGGCCGTCGCTCTGGCGCGACAGCAACAGGCCGTCGGGCGACGCATGGAAAGCCTTGGCGAACTTCTCTTCAGAGGTTTGCAGTTGCTGTTGGGTTTCCTTGAGCTGGCTGATGTCGCGCACCACGACTACCAGCGCCGGCGTGGTATCGAGGTCGAAGGGTTCGGCGGAAATCAGCCCGGTGAACAATTGGCCGTTGTTGCGGCGAAAGGGCATTTCCAGATTACGGATGCTGCCGGCCTGCAAACGCTGCAAGAGGCCCGGCCCGACCCCGGGAATGCCCCAGATATTGAGGTTGGTGGCGGTCTGGCCGATCACCTCCTCGGCCCTGAGGCCGATCTGCTCCTCGAAGGCCTCGTTGACCTCCAGCAGGCAGCCGTCGGACAGGCGCGCAATCACCAGAATGTCCGGGCATTGCTCAAACACCGAAGCGAACTTCTGCTCGGACAGCCGCAGCGCTTCTTCGGTGCGTTTGATTTCGCTGATATCGATCATCAACCCGCGCATCACCGGTTCGTGGCCATGCTCGATCAGGCTGACAATGTCGCGCACCCACAGGCAGCGGCCGTCGGCGGTGATCACGCGATAATCGACGATGTGATCGCGGCCCTGGCGCAGCGCCTCCCTGCAATAGTTCTGCGTGCGGGTCAAATCGGCGGGATGAATGATGTTGTGCCAGAAACCCGGAATCAGCCAGTGAGACTGTGGATACCCGAGCAGGTCTTCAGCATGGGGCGAAACATAGCTGTAGGTGAAGTCGCTCATCCGCGCTTCCCAGGCGATGGCTGACAAGCTCTCCACCAGGCCGCGGTAGTGATATTCGCTGCTGCGCAGCTCTTGTTCGAGGTCGATGCGCCGGCTGATTTCCGAGCTCAGGCGGCGGTTGATGCGAATCACCACGGCGAGGATCGTCATCAGCAGCAACAGACCGGGCAGACCGTACATCAGCAGGTCCGACCAGAACGTGCGGTGGTCGAGCACATTGCCGACCCAATGTTCCTGGATGCTACTGATTTCCGCCGGCGTCATGTCGGCGAGGACTTTATCAAGTATCCCGACCAGCACCTTGTTGTCGCGGGGCACGGCCATCGCCAATTGATAGCGATATGGGGTTTCGCCGCTGACGTAGAGGCCGTCGAGCTTGAGTTGGCGCAGGCTCCACACGCTGGAAGCGAGATCGCCGACCACCGCGTCCACTTCATCGGTCGCCAAAGCTTGCAGCGCCGAGCTGACATTGGGCATGGCGACCAGATTCAGATCGGGGTGGTGAGTACGCAGCAGTTCGTGGGGGGCGTAGTTTTCCACCACGGCGATTTTCAGACCGTACAGGTCGTCGAGTTTGCGCGGCTGGGCGCCGCCGACATGGGCAAGGATGACGATCGGGAAGTCGAGGTACGGCCGGGTAAATGCCAGGTAATTCTGGCGCTCCGGCGTGGACATGATCCCTGGCAGCAAATCGATCTTGCCTTTTTTCACCTGCTCCAGCACCACCGTCCAGCTTGCCGGTTCGATGGGCGTCAGCTTGATCGCCAGGCGTTGGCGAATCACGTCGATATAGTCAGCGGCCAGACCCTGATAGCGGTTCTGATCGTCTCGAAATTCGAAAGGCGGCCACGACGCGTCGACACCCAGGCGCAAGTCAGGGTGAGCCGCCAGCCAGCTGCGTTCTTCATCGGTGAGAGTCAGCGCGTCAGCCGTGGCGGTGCAGATCATCAATGACAGCAGAAAAAGCACGGGCGCCAGTTTGGGCATAACGCTCTCGTCACGGCTTGGGGATGATTGTTTCGAGTGTAGACGGGGTACGCGGTGGGGAGGGCGGAGCGGGGCATTTAATCTGCCATAAAACAAAACCCCCGGCCTGGGCCGGGGGTTCTGGTATCACTCGTCGAGGAAGGAGCGCAGATGCTCGCTTCGCGTCGGATGGCGCAGCTTGCGCAGCGCCTTGGCTTCGATCTGACGGATCCGCTCACGCGTTACGTCAAACTGTTTGCCTACTTCTTCGAGCGTGTGGTCGGTGTTCATGTCAATACCGAAACGCATGCGCAGTACCTTGGCTTCACGGGCAGTGAGGCCGGACAGCACTTCGCGAGTCGCTTCCTTCAGACTTTCCACCGTGGCGACATCGATTGGCGACTGCATGGTCGAGTCTTCGATGAAGTCGCCCAGATGGGAGTCTTCGTCATCACCGATCGGGGTTTCCATGGAGATCGGCTCTTTGGCGATCTTCAGTACCTTGCGGATCTTGTCCTCAGGCATTTCCATGCGTTCGCCCAGCTCTTCCGGAGTCGGTTCGCGACCCATTTCCTGCAACATCTGCCGGGAAATACGGTTGAGCTTGTTGATCGTCTCGATCATGTGCACCGGAATACGGATGGTGCGCGCCTGGTCGGCGATCGAGCGAGTGATCGCCTGACGGATCCACCAGGTGGCATAAGTCGAGAACTTGTAACCGCGACGGTATTCGAACTTGTCCACCGCCTTCATCAGACCGATGTTGCCTTCCTGGATCAGATCGAGGAATTGCAGGCCGCGGTTGGTGTACTTCTTGGCGATCGAGATCACCAGACGCAGGTTGGCTTCAACCATCTCTTTCTTCGCGCGGCGGGCCTTGGCCTCACCGATCGACATGCGACGGTTGATGTCCTTGATTTCCGCGATGGTCAGGCCGGTCTCGGTTTCCAGCGCAATCAGCTTCTGCTGGCAACGGATGATGTCCGGCTGCACGCGACCGATGGCTTCGGCGTACTTGCTCTTGCCTTTGGCCAGGGCGTCGGACCAGCTTTCGTCGACTTCGTTGCCCGGGAACTGACGCAGGAAATCGGCGCGCGGCATACGTGCATCACGTACGCACAGCTGCATGATCGCGCGCTCTTGCTGACGCAGACGATCCAGGGCACTGCGCACACGCTCGACCAAGGCTTCGAATTGCTTCGGCACCAGTTTGATCGGCATGAACAGCTCGGCCAGGGCCAGCAACTCGGCAACCGCTGCCTTGTTGTGACGACCGTGCTTTTTCAGGGCCTTGCGGGTGATTTCCATCTGGTCGGCGACGGCGCCGAAGCGCTGCGCCGCGATGACCGGGTCCGGACCGCTTTCGGCTTCTTCTTCGTCATCGGAAGATTCGGCATCATCGTCATCGGTATCGTCGTCGGCCTTGACGGCTTTCGGGTCAACCGGCGGCGGCACTTCTGCCGCAGGCGGCGCAATGCCGTCGTCCGGGTCGATATAACCGCTCAGGACGTCGGACAGGCGACCACCTTCGGTGGTGACGCGGGTGTACTCGGAGAGAATGTGGTCAACCGTGCCGGGGAAGTGCGCAATTGCGCTCATCACTTCACGAATGCCTTCTTCGATCCGCTTGGCGATTTCGATTTCGCCTTCACGGGTCAGAAGCTCGACCGTACCCATTTCACGCATGTACATGCGCACCGGGTCGGTGGTGCGACCGATATCGGTCTCCACCGCCGCCAACGCAGCGGCTGCTTCTTCCGCAGCGGCCTCGTCGGTATCGGCGTCGGCCAACATAAGGGCGTCCGCATCCGGAGCACTCTCGTGTACGGGGATCCCCATGTCGTTAATCATGCGGATGATGTCTTCCACCTGCTCCGGATCTGAAATATCCTCGGGCAGGTGGTCGTTGACCTCGGCGTAAGTCAGATACTTCTGCTCACGACCCAGTTTGATCAACTCAATAATACGAGACTGCTGTTGCGCTTTTCCGGACATAACACCCTATCCACTGAAGGTCTTGGCGGGCAAAAAACAAGCCGAGGATTATACCTGAGCTATGACCTCACGCGCCAGTTGAGGTCGGGTTTGATGCGGAAACATTGCGACTTAAAAGGTCGCGCAGTTGATTTTTCTCTTCGACGCTCAGTTCGCTTTGCCGCGCTTTCCTGAGTAACTGTTCGAGATTTCGCTCGCGTTGGCGGGCGGACAAGCTAGTAATGGTGTCGAAAAACTGTTGTTCAAGGTTATCTCCGTCAATCAGCCATTCCTTTTCTGCCAGCGCCTTGAGCAAGCGACCCTGTTCAGTACCGTGCCATCGCGCGATCAACTGAAATGAGTTTAGCTTGGGATTCTTCTGTACGGCTTCGAGCAGCGCCACAAGCAACTGGGCGTTGGTCTGATTTTCATCGGCAATGTGCCCGGCGTCTTCGACGCGCTTGGCCAGTTGCGGATGATGGAGCAATGTTCTCAATGCCGTCAGGGTTGGCGATTCAACGCCAATCGGCGTGCGCGGGCGCTGCTGTTCGCGATCGCCACCACGCTTGCCGTTCTTGTCCCACGGTTTCTTGTCCCACTTCTTGCCGCCGGCGCCGGGTTTCTTCGGCGTCCATTCCTGCTGCGGCGCGTACATGTCCTGTGCCTGCGGCTGATGGTAGTCGCTGTAGTCCGGCATGGCGTCGTAATCGAAGCCCGGATCGTAGGCGGGCGGTGCTTCCTGCGGCGCACTCTGAACCAATTGGCTGACGGTTTCGCTGCTCAGGCCGGTAATCTCGGTCAGGCGCTGACGCATGAGGATGCGCAGGTTCGCGCCCGGCACCTTGTCGATCAATGGTGCGGCGAGGGTGGCCATGTGCGCCTTGCCCTCAAGAGAGCGCGGGTCGGATTCTTCGGTCAGTTGCTGGAAAAAATAATCGGCCAGCGGCTGCGCGTGCTGATTGATGCGCGCCTTGAATGCGTCGGTGCCTTCGGCGCGAACCAGGGTGTCCGGGTCTTCGCCTTCGGGCAAAAACAGGAACCGCGCGCGACGACCGTCCTGCAGGCACGGCAGGGTCGCTTCCAGTGCACGCCAGGCTGCGTTGCGGCCGGCCTGGTCGCCGTCGAAGCAGAACAATACGTTCGGGACGACGCGGAACAGGCGTTTCAAATGTTCTTCGCTGGTCGCGGTACCCAGTGTGGCGACGGCATTGCGCAAGCCTTGCTGGGCGAGGGCGATGACGTCCATATAACCCTCGACGACGATGATTTCGTCGAGGTTGCGATTGTTCTTGCGTGCTTCATAAAGGCCGTAGAGTTCCTGGCCTTTATGGAATACCGGGGTTTCCGGTGAGTTCAGGTACTTGGGCTTGTCGTCGCCCAGTACGCGACCGCCGAAGGCGATGATCCGTCCACGGGTGTCGCGGATCGGGAACATCACGCGATCGCGGAAGCGATCATAGCGCTTGCCGGTTTCGGCGTTCTCGATCAGCAGGCCGGCTTCGATCATGGCCTTCTGTTGCAGCGTGTCGCTGCTCAGATGCTTGAGCAGGTTGTCCCAGCCTGGCGGCGCAAAGCCGAGGCCGAAATCCCGAGCGATCTCGCCGGTCAGGCCGCGGCCCTTGAGGTAATCCACCGCAGCCTTGCGCGACGGATGACTCTTGAGTGCCTGCCGGTAAAAATCAGCGGCGGCGGTGAGCAGCGGGTACAGCGGCGAATCGGTCGGCTGACGCGGCTTACGCTCGCGGCCGCTTTCTTCGCGGGGGATTTCCATGCCGGCGGCTTTTGCCAGATCTTCGACAGCCTGGGGGAAATCCAGATTGTCGTGATCCATGAGAAAGCCGAGGGCGTTGCCGCCGGCGCCGCAACCGAAGCAGTAATAGAACTGTTTGTCGGGGCTGACGCTGAATGACGGGGTTTTCTCTTTATGGAACGGGCAGCAGGCGGTGTAGTTCTTGCCGGCCTTCTTCAATTGCACGCGCGAGCTGACCACGTCGACGATGTCGGTGCGGTTCAGCAGGTCGTCAATGAAGCTCTGGGGAATCAGCCCGGCCATGGCGTTCTCGTTGTCTGCGCTGCAATAAATCCGTTGCGACAGGCTGTCGGACGCGGGCCATTGCTGGAAACGCACAAAAAGTGCGGCTCGACCGGTGTCGTCTGCGTGATCGCTGTCGGGAAGTGTATCTGCCGAAAATCCACTGACGTTAGTACCTATCAGTCTTCGACTATTTGAAAGTGTTGCGCTGAATCCGCTGGCGGCCGGTTGTCGGCCTCGGATAGCTCAATAAAGCGGGCACGCATGCAGGTGCCTTGGGCTGATCGTCGTAAGAGGAATCAGTGGGTGTGCTCGTCAGTAGCCTTGAAAGGCTCGTCAGAAAAGACGTGCACCGCTGGCAAAAGAGCCAGGCCTGACGCGGTGAAGCAGATTTGTCTCGGTCGCATCGGCGGCGTCGACGGTGAAGCATCAAGCGTTTTACGCAAATGCCATTAGCCCGGCTGAGGGCCGGGCTTAGGCAAGAAGCTTGCTACGAACGTCTGTGGATTAGTACAGACGAACGGCGCGGCGCTGTTCGCGCTGAACTTTCTTGGCGTGACGCTTAACAGCGGCTGCTGCCTTGCGCTTACGCTCAGAAGTTGGCTTCTCGTAAAATTCGCGGCTACGAACTTCAGCCAGTACACCGGCTTTTTCGCAGGAGCGCTTGAAACGACGCAGAGCTACGTCGAAGGGTTCGTTCTCTTTTACTTTGACGGCTGGCATCCAGAGCTACCTTCATTCATTACCGGGGTCAACATCCTCGCGGCAAAAGAGCACTTGAAGACGTCGGTTTTTAAGGGTTGCGGATGTTAACCCCTCATCGCTCGGAATGCAAAGCCTCTGATCGAAAACCGCTGGTCGGGGCATCACGTGGCGACTATTATGCGCGCCTTCGAATTCAGCCTAAACAAGGCGCAAACCCATGCTAGTACTGGGATTAGAAACCTCCTGCGACGAAACCGGCGTCGCATTGTATGACAGTGAACGCGGTCTGCTGGCCGACGCGCTGTTCAGTCAGATCGACCTGCACCGAGTCTATGGCGGTGTGGTGCCGGAGCTGGCCTCGCGTGACCACGTCAAACGCATGCTGCCCTTGATCCGTCAGGTGTTGGCCGAGGCCGACTGCGTGCCGACCGAGATCGACGCAATCGCCTACACCGCAGGTCCTGGCCTGGTCGGCGCGCTGCTGGTCGGTGCGTCCTGCGCGCAGGCGCTGGCGTTTGCCTGGGGCATTCCGGCGCTTGGCGTGCACCATATGGAAGGCCACTTGCTGGCACCGATGCTGGAGCCGAAACCGCCGCAATTCCCGTTCGTCGCTTTGTTGGTTTCCGGTGGTCATACACAGCTGGTTCAGGTCGATGGCATTGGCCAGTACAGCCTGCTCGGCGAGACGCTCGACGATGCGGCCGGTGAAGCCTTCGACAAAACCGCAAAGATGATGGGCCTCAATTACCCCGGCGGGCCGGAAATCGCCAAGCTGGCCGAGAAGGGCGTCGCAGGACGTTTCACTTTTCCGCGTCCGATGTGTGATCGCCCAGGTCTGGACTTCAGCTTCAGCGGCTTGAAAACCTTCGCCCTCAACACGTGGCAGCAATGCGTCAGCGCCGGGGACGACGGCGAGCAAGCCCGTTGCGACATCGCGCTGGCGTTCCAGCAGGCCGTGGTGGAGACTTTGACCATCAAGTGCAAGCGCGCCCTGAAACAGGCAGGCATGAAGCGACTGGTGATTGCCGGCGGCGTCAGCGCCAACAAGGCGTTGCGGGTTTCGCTGGAAAAGATGCTCGGCGATATGAAGGGTGATGTGTTCTATGCGCGCCCGGAGTTCTGCACCGACAATGGCGCGATGATCGCATTTGCCGGTTGCCAGCGCCTGAAGGCCGGTCAGCAGGAAAGTCTGGCAATCACCGTGCAGGCACGCTGGCCAATGGAGCAGTTGTCGGCGCTGTAATGAGCGACGCTCATGGACGGCAGTCAGAAATGCCGTTCGCGCCCGGCAAACAGGTCGCGTAGATTGCCGCGATGGCGCCAGACAATCAGCAAGGTCAGCGCGCTCATTGGCAGCAAGGCTTCCGGCTCCTGCCAGGCCAGCAACGGCAGGGTCAGTGGCGTGGCAATCAGCGCCGCCAGCGAGCTGGTGCGGGTCAGGTAGAACGTCAGCAGCCAGGCGCACACCGCCAGCAGCGCGGCGGGTGGGTACAGGCCGAGCAGCATGCCGGCGGCAGTGGCAACGCCTTTGCCGCCACGAAAGCGAAAGTACAAAGGGAACAGGTGACCGATCACGGCGCATACGCCAATCCAAGCCTGATCCTGCACTGAAAGGCCCGCGCCCGAGGCGATCAGCACCGGCAGCAGGCCTTTGCACAGATCACCGAGCAGGGTCAGGATCGCCAGTTTGCGACCGGCCAGGCGCAGCATGTTGGTGGCGCCGGCATTACCCGAGCCACTCATTCGCGGATCCGGATTTCCGGTCAGGCGGCTGAGCAAAATGGCAAAGGACAGCGAGCCGAGCAGGTAGGCGAGAATCGCCAGTAACCAAAACATGCTAACTATTCCGGGCGAGGACGCCCTGATTCTAACGGCGCATCGCGCCCTTGTCGTGCAGCGGAGAGAAGTGCTTGGACAGAGTGTTTATCGAGGGCCTGGAAGTCGACACCGTGATCGGTGCCTACGACTGGGAGCGTGGCATCCGTCAGTGCCTGCGTCTTGATCTGAGCTTCGCCTGGAACAATCGCCCGGCCGCCGCCGGTGACGACCTGACCCTGGCGCTCGATTACGCCAGTGTTTCCACGCGCATTCAGGCCTTTGCCGAGCAGGCGCAGTTCCAACTGGTCGAAACCTTTGCCGAGCGTCTGGTTGAAGTGCTGATGGCCGAATTCAAGATCACTTGGGTGCGACTGAAACTGACCAAGCCGGGCGCGGTGCCGGCGGCCAAGGGTGGTGTGGGTGTGGAGATCGAGCGCGGATGTCGCTGACTCAGGTCTACCTCGGGCTCGGTAGCAATATCGAGCGCGAAACCCATTTGCGCGCAGGTCTCGATGCGCTGGCCACGTTCCTGGTGGATATCCGTTGTTCGGCGGTGTTCGAGAGCCAGCCGGTGGGCATCAAGAGCGGACCGTTCTTCAATTTCGTGGTCTCGGCCTACACCGATCTGCCGTTGATGGAGCTTGATCGGCGCTTGAAATTCATTGAGGCGGATAACGGTCGCTATGCCCCGGATCGCAAGGGCTTGCCGCTGGATATCGACGTGCTGCTGTATGGCGATCTGGTTGGTAATTTTGATGGATTGATGCTGCCGCGTGCGGAAATCCTGAAAAACGCATTTGTGCTGTGGCCGTTGTCGTTGATTGCGCCGGATCGGGTCCATCCGGGGGTGGGCCAAAGCTTTGCGACGTTGTGGGCTGAGGCGCAGATTGATCAGGTGTTGGCGCCGGTTGCGTTCGAATGGCGGGGGGAGCAGCTCACGCCTTTGGAGTTGCGGTGATATCAAATGCGCTTTCGCGAGCAGGCTCGCTCCCACATTGGATC
>NZ_WBRZ01000183.1:0-11599 GCF_008923895.1 Pseudomonas sp. GXM4 | reverse complement strand
AAAAAAATCGCCAACACACCAAACAACGGCAGAAACGAGCACAGGAAGTACACATACTCAATCCCGTGCACATCCGCCAGATGCCCGAGCAGCGCTGCGCCAATCCCGCCGAAACCAAACATGAGCCCGAAGAAAATCCCGGCAATCATCCCGACATTGCCTGGCACCAGTTCCTGCGCGTACACCACGATCGCCGAGAATGCCGACGCCAGAATGAAGCCGATCACCACGCTGAGAATGCTAGTCCAGAACAGATCGACATGCGGCAGGATCAGGGTGAACGGCGCGACGCCGAGGATGGAAAACCAGATCACTGCCTTGCGTCCGATCTTGTCGCCGATAGGCCCGCCGAAGAACGTCCCTGCAGCCACTGCGCCCAAAAACAGGAACAAGTGCAATTGCGAACTCGCCACCGACAGGTCGAACTTCTCAATCAGGTAGAAGGTGAAGTAGCTGGTGAAACTGGCCATGTAGAAATATTTGGAGAACACCAGCAGCCCCAGGACCACCAAGGCACTGGTCACCCTGCCCTTCGATAAGCCGTGCGTCGCCGCCTGGCCGGCCTTGAGCTTGAACAAGTTGAGGTGATTGGCGTACCAGCGGCTGATGCGGTACAGCACGAACAGCGCAAACACTGCGAACAGACCGAACCACGCCACATTGCCCTGGCCGAAGGGAATGATGATCGCCGCCGCCAGCAATGGGCCGAACGCGGAGCCGGCATTGCCGCCGACCTGAAAGGTCGATTGCGCCAGACCAAACCGGCCGCCCGAAGCCAGCCGCGCAACACGCGAGGCTTCCGGGTGAAAGGTCGACGAGCCGATACCAATCAGCGCCGCCGCCACCAGAATCAATGGGAAGCTGCCGACCACCGACATCATCAGAATGCCGATCAACGTACACACGGTGCCCGCCGGCAGCAGCCACGGTTTCGGATGCCGGTCAGTGTGATATCCGACCCACGGCTGCAACAGCGACGCGGTCAACTGGAAGGTCAAGGTGATCAGGCCGACCTGGGTGAAGGTCAGGCCATAGTTGGCTTTGAGCATAGGGTAGATCGACGGCAGCACCGACTGGATCAGGTCATTGATCAGATGCGCCAGCGCCACCGCGCCGATGATGCGCATCACCAAGGGGCTGCTTTGCGGAGCAGCGGTCGCCGAGGCAGCGGCGGTCTGAACGTTGCTGATAGCCATGGAAAATTCCGGACAGCAGATGGGTGCCCGCAGGCAGGTGCGTCAATGTGCCATTTTTCGGTGCGCTCGCGCTATCCCCTTAGGCAGCTAACTAACTGACTGGTCGTCGAGCAAACGGTGATAGCGCAACGCCATGGTCTGAATCTTGCCTTCCTTCTGCCCTTGAACACGATCGCCTTACAAAGGCGCTCGACAATGGGAAGTTTCGCTACAGAGCCGGCCTACAGAGCGGGCATGGGTGAACTTTCGAGGCCTTTTAGAGGGCACAGGTCGCAGCCGAAAGGTTCGCGATGCACGCCAATGGTGCGTGGTGTCCAGAGGAGTCATGAGGCATGCAGGCTTTCCTTTCACCGGGGATCAAATTGCTGGGGCGGTTTGGCTTCGCAGGTAAATTCCAATTATTGTTTCTGCTGTTCATTCTGCCGCTGGCCGGCAGCCTGTTGATGATCGGCCATGACTATCGCGAGAAGCTCAATCTGATTTCCGGCGAACGTGCCGGCGTGCGTCAATTGCTCGCGCTGGATGCGCTGGACAACCTGCTCGCCGCGCAACGCGACCGCGCCGCCCGCTGGCGCGCCACCGAGACCAATCGTCAGCCGACACCGGCCACCCTCGCCGCCATGGCTGCCTTCGACGGCGTGCAACCGGCGGTGCTGCAAGCCACCACCGAGCTGGGAAATGCCCTGAACCAGCAAGGCGCCGACGGCGCAATCCTCGAACGCTTTCAGGCGCTGCAAACCGCACTCAATGGCCTTGATTCGAAAAGCCTCAGCAGTGTCGGCTGGTGGCCGGACGGTTATGACCGCTTCACCAATGCCCTGGGCGCGCTGCAAGCCTTGCGCGAGCAGATCGTCATGGACAATCGCCTGACCCTCGCGCCGTGGCTGGAAACCTACCTGCTGACGCAGATTTCCACGCAACACGCACCGGACCTGATCGAGCGGGTCGGGCGTCTCGCCGCAGTCGGTCAGGCTTCGGTCGTCTCCGGGCAGTTCACCCTGCAAAGCCGCTTGCAGTTGCGGGACCTGCGCAGCCGCATTGGTGACGCCCGCGAGCAACTGGTGAAAACCGCCAGCCTGCTGGAGGCGCGTCTGCCAGCCGAGCTGCAAGCCTGGGCCGGTCAATATCAAGACAGCCTGAAACACCTCGACAGCGGCCTGAAAGTCCTCGACGACGGTGTGTTTGGCGGCAGCATCAACCTCAAGCCAGAGGACTTCGAACGCAGCCTCGACGCGCTGCTCACCGACCTCGCTTCCCTGCGCCAGCAGTCACTGGTCGCGCTGGATCAGCGGCTCGATGCGTATTACAGCTCGGCGATCCGCCAGTTCATTCTTGTCGCCGCAATCTTCGGTTGCCTGCTGCTGGCCGCGTTGTACCTGTTCGTTTGCCTGCAAGCCTCGATCCGCCGCAGTGCCAGCGGCATCACCTTGCTCGCTGAGGCCTTGCGCGACGGTAACCTGAGCCTGCAAGTGCCAGTGGTGGGGCGCGATGAGCTGGCAGCGATCAGCACCGCGCTTAACGTCGCTGTGGTGCAACTGCGCAGCAGCATGCTCGGCGTCGACCACGAGACCTCGCAGTTGAGCAACGCGGTACGCAGCCTCAACCAACACTCCAGCGGCGCCCTGAGCGAAGTCGAGGCGCAGCAGTTGCAGATCAGCCAGATCGCCGCTGCCGCCACGCAATTGGCCGCCACCTCGCAAGGCGTCGCGCAAAGTTGCGAACAGGCCTCCGGCAGCGCCCAGCAAACCCGGCGCATCGCCGCCGACAGCAGCCGCGACAGCCAGCGCACCACGGCCAGCATTCAGCAGCTCAATCAGCGCCTGAACGACACCGCCGCCGCGCTTGGCCGGGTCAGCGAGCAAGGCCAGCAGATTCAACTGGTCGTGGACACCATTCGCGGCGTCGCCGAGCAGACCAACCTGCTCGCACTCAACGCCGCCATCGAAGCCGCCCGCGCCGGCGAACAGGGTCGCGGCTTTGCCGTGGTCGCCGACGAGGTGCGCAGCCTCTCGCAACGCACGCAATCGTCCACCGCGCAGATCGCCGGCACTGTCGACAGCCTGCGCGCCACGGTCAACGAAGCGGTGAGCCTGATGGAAGCCGCCTGTGGTCAGGCGCAATCGGATGCCGAGGCAGTCACCGGACTCGGCGAACGCCTGGGAGAAATCGCCAGCGCCGTACAGAGCGTCACCGACACCCTGGCGCAAATCGCCACAGCTGTGGAAGAACAGGCCAGCACCGCCGACGAAGTCAGCGGCAATATCCAGCAGGTCGATCAAGCGGCGGTGCGTTTGCTTGAAGGCGCACGCGCGGTGAACCTCGCGGCGGACACCTTGAGCCAGGGCAGCGAGGCCCTGAGCGCCAATACCGCCAGATTCCAACTGCGCTGACGCCCTCCCCGGCCCCGATTTTCGGGGCTGGAGGATAAGCGGTTGAAAACAGGAAGAAATATTTTCGATTTACGCTTGACGCTTTGCCATTTCAGGGGAATAATGCGCGCCACTTGGCTACATAGCTCAGTTGGTTAGAGCATAGCATTCATAATGCTGGGGTCCGGGGTTCAAGTCCCTGTGTAGCCACCAAGTACTAAAAACGGCTTACCGAAAGGTAGGCCGTTTTTTTATGCCTCGAGAAAAGTTGCGCTCTGCTTCACTCGCAATCTACCGATTGACGTCAGCGGGTCAATTGCACGTATCCCATCGGGAAAACGCCGCAGGGAAAAATCAGAAAGCCCGACATCGAGCCAGGCTTCTTATTACCACGGTGGATCACGCTGCTGTGTGTTCCTGATCATCCTGACTGTGAGCGACCACCTTCGACAAACCGAGCCCCACAGCAGACAGCACCTTCAGTAGCGTAGAAAGGCCTGGGTTTCCATCTGCTGAAAATTGGCGGTAAAGATTGCCTCTATTGAGTCCGGTTGCGTTGGAGACAGCGGCAAAACCGCCTCTCGCTTCCACCACACGTCGCACCGCGGTGACAAACACAGACTCACCGCCCTCTTCATCAATTTCTTCCAATGCTGCAACGAGATATTCGAGAGCGAAATTCTCGTCCGTGCGCAGCATTTCGAGAACACTGCCCTCGTGATTGCTTACGCTTTTCATTGAGCTACCTCTTCAGCGCCTTCCAGATTTCTTTTGATTGATGGATGTCGTGTTGCTGCCTTTGTTTTGTTCCACCGCCCAGCAAAAGTGAAGCCCCTCCTGGGAACCGTACAGAAACCATCCTCAGGCAACGCCGTGTAGGCTGTCGACCTGAATAATCTGTAAGAGAAATCCGGCGTAGTCAGCGATTCAAAGGAAAAGACTACAGGCGCGACCGACAATGGTTTTGCCTGAATCAGGCGCAAAACCGCTGGACTGAGATAGCCCTGTAGGAAGCAGGCTTTGCTCACGTAAGAACTGTATTTTTCATCACTTCAAGCACTCGCCCCTCTCTCCCCGAATTGCCCTTCGACCGACAAGCTCCCCTGGCTCGATTCAGCGCCATGCAGGGAGTTGGCATGCGTCAATACAAATACCTTCTCGACGATGACTGGTTATTAAATCCGTATAGCGGTGGCAGGGCCTGGTTTACTTTGCTTCCACCGAAAGCACCGGAGCCGGTGTACATCGAGAAGGATGAGTGGCCTGCGCCCGAGCCACGCGAAGACAGGGTATTTGCCAAGTCCTGCACGCCGGACAACTGGTGTCGCACGGACGCTGGCACTGCCGAGGAGCCAGCCAGCAACTTCGGCAAGATCATGGTCGCCGGCGCCATGCTCATGCCATCCGCCAGCACCGCGATCGCGACGGCAATAGGCGCCGACCTGGCTTTGGGGCGTCTGGCCGGCGGCGGGATTTTGCAACAGCGCCTGAACTGGGCCATCCGTGGCGCCGGCGGGCCGGCCAGCGTGTTTGTGCTGGGAATGCTGCCGAGCAAAATGGCCGACGGCACGCTTCACACGACTAAGAACTAAGAAAATAGCACCGCCTGAGCTACCGCTTTCGCGAGCAGGCTCGCTCCCACAAAGGCATCGTTTTCGGCCAATCGATCGGCGCGGCCGCTGAGCGGGAGGGCTGTAATCCTCACGCAGTTTGCACCCCGTCCGCCCGCTCGATAAAGTCCCTCAAGACTTCTACCCCACGGACGGAGATCCCGCGTGTTTCCAGCCCAGCCTTTGAAGCGCTTTCGCCTGCCAGCCCTGACACTGCTTGTCAGCGCTCTGACCCTCACCGCATGCAACGCCCCGCCCTCTTCCTCGTTGCCGCTGGCACCGGAAGCCGCTTCCGGTTACCGCACTGATCTGCAAACCCGTCACGCCAATAAGCACATGGCCGCTGCTGCCAATCCACTCGCGGCCGAAGCCGGGCGGGAGATGTTGCGTCAGGGTGGTTCGGCGATTGATGCGGCGATTGCGATGCAGGCGGTGTTGACGCTGGTTGAGCCGCAGTCTTCCGGGATCGGTGGCGGGGCGATGATTGTGTTGTGGGATGGCAAGCAGGTGCGCACCTATGACGGCCGCGAAACGGCGCCGGCCGGGGCCACCGAGAAGCTGTTCCTGAAGGCTGACGGTAAACCGATGGCCTTTACGCAAGCGCAGATCGGCGGGCGCTCGGTCGGTACGCCCGGGGTGTTGCGGGCGCTGGAGCTGGCGCATCGACAACACGGTCGCTTGCCATGGGCGAAGCTGTTTGAGCCAGCGATCAAACTGGCCGAGCAAGGCTTTGCGATTTCCCCGCGCCTGCATTCGCTGCTGACTGCCGATCCACTGATACGCCAGTCGCCAGACATGGCTGCGTACTTCCTGAATGAGGATGGCAGCGTCAAAGCTGTCGGCACACGCCTGCAAAACCCGAAGTTGGCCGCCGTGTTCAAACGCATCGCCAGCGAAGGTGCCGATGCGCTGTACAAAGGTCCGATCGCCGAAGAGATCGTCGCCAAGGTTCAACAGCACGCCAACCCCGGCAGCCTGTCGCTGAACGATTTGCAGCGTTATCAGGCCAAGGAGCGCGCGCCGCTGTGTACCGACTACAAGCGTTGGCAGGTCTGCGGCATGCCGCCACCATCGTCAGGCGGAATTGCCGTAGCGCAGATTCTCGGCACGTTGCAGGCGCTGGAGACTCGCGACCCACGCCTGTCGCTGACGCCGCTCAAACCGGTGAACAGCAATAGGCCGGCCGGCATCGAACCGGCGCCGCAAGCGGTGCATCTGATCGCCGAGGCTGAACGTCTGGCCTATGCCGATCGCGCGCAATACGTGGCCGACACCGACTTCGTCCCGGTGCCGGTCAAAGGGTTGCTCGATCCTGCCTACCTGGCCAGCCGCGCCAGCCTGATCGGCGAGCGCAGCATGGGCAGCGCCAAACCGGGCACACCGCCGGGCGTACAGGTTGCCTACGCACCGGACCGCTCGCCGTTGCGCATCTCGACCTCGCAAGTGGTCGCGGTGGATGATCTCGGCGGCGCCGTGTCGATGACCACCACCATCGAAGCCGCGTTCGGCTCGCACCTGATGGTTCAAGGTTTTCTGCTGAACAACCAGATGACCGACTTTTCCTTCATCCCCGAAGAGAACGGGCAGAAAGTCGCGAACCGCGTCGAACCCGGAAAACGCCCACGCTCGTCGATGGCGCCGACGCTGATCTTTGATCGCAACACTGGTGAATTCGTCGCCACAGTCGGCTCGCCCGGCGGTTCGCAAATCATCGAATACGTGGCTAAAACCACCATCGGCCTGCTCGACTGGAACCTCGATGCACAAAGTGCGATCAACCTGCCCAACTTCGGCAGCCGCAATGGCCCCACCGAACTGGAACAGGGACAGTTCAGCCCAGCGCTGATTCAGGCGTTGAAAGACAAAGGGCACACGGTCAGTGAAATCGACATGACCAGCGGCACCCAAGCAATCGTGCGGGTGAAGGATGCGCAGGGCAAAGCGACATTGACGGGGGGTGCCGACCCTCGGCGTGAGGGAGAGGCGTTGGGGGATTGAGTATTACGAAGTGGGCAGAAAAGGCTTACCGGGAGGTAGGCCTTTTTTTGCGCACAGCGATTGCTCTCATTGATCAGCGATTCGCCACCAAATGCACCCCAAACAACAAATAGCACCCACCTGCCAACCGATCCAGCCACTGGCGTGACCGCTCGTAGACACCGGCAACCCGGCGGCTGGCGAAGAACAGAGCGACGCTGCAATACCAGCTGAACGACAGCGTGGCCATGGTCAGCACGGCCAGCGCCAGCAGTAGCGGCGGCACGTGGGGCGGCATGGCGGTGGCGAAGATGGTGGCGACAAAGAGTGCCGATTTCGGATTAGTCATGTTGCCCAGGAAACCGCGAGCGTAGACGCCGAAATAAGTCTGCCGGGGCGCAGCCGATGCACCGGGGGCAATCGCAGCCTTGCGCTTGAATTGCTTCAGCCCCAGATAAATCAGGTAGCAACCGCCGGCAATCTTGAAGCCCAGATAGAGGGTCGGCGCGGCGCTGAACAGCGTCTTGATTCCCAAGCCGCCGGCAAGGCCCCACAGCACCGTGCCGGTGGCCACACCCAGCGCAGCCACGACGCCATGTCGGCGCGAGTGACTGGCCGCTAGTTGCGCGATGTTGAAGAAATTTGGCCCGGGCGTGACCACCGCCACTGTCCACAACAGCGCCAGCGACAGCAACGGGGCAAGATAACCGGCAACAGAAACGTCCATGAGCGTTGCGCCTGAGCAGTGGAATGAAGCCTCTACCTTGCTACATCCGCTGACGGTTTTCCATCAACGTCATTTAAACCGCCAACGTCTTGCCATCCACCCCATCCCCAATCGTCAGGAAATGCCCGCCCGCCACGTGGTGCAAGGTACGCAGTCCATCCTGCCCCTCGAAATGCCAGCGCCCATCGCTGAACACACGCTCATCGGCCTGGGCGGCGATGACTTCGGCGAGGAACAGGTCGTATTGCTCGTGATTGCGCGGCTCCGGCAGCAGGCGGCATTCGAGCCAGGCGACACAGCCCTCGAGCAGCGGCGCTTCAATCTGTTCGCCAGCGAAGGTTTGCAGGCCGTACGCCTGAAACTTGTCCTGACCTTGGTTGCGGGTGATTTCCAGGCCGGAGGTGTTGCCGACGGTTTGCACGATATCGGCCTGATTGACGCAAGGCACGTTCAGCACAAAAGTGCCGGAGGCTTCGAGCAACTGGCGGGTCCAGGTGGATTTGTCGAGGACGACGGCGACTTTTGGTGGTTCGAAATCCAGCGGCATGGCCCAGGCGGCGGCCATGATGTTGCGCTGGCCGTCGTGAGCGGCGCTGACCAGCACGGTCGGCCCGTGATTGAGCAGGCGATAGGCTTTGTTCAGAGGCACCGGACGGCGGTGGGAGACGCTCATGGGGATCTGCTCCGGAAGAAAAGGAGCCGATTGTAGCGCCAGACCACAGAAAGAAGGCGGGTGAAAAACCTGTGGGAGCGAGCTTGCTCGCGAAGGCGAAAGGTCAGTCAGATCAATGTTGAATGACACACCGCTTTCGCGAGCAAGCTCGCTCCCACAAGGGATCAGTGCGGTGTCAGTGAGAGAGCTGATTGGCAAACTGCCCCACCGCATCCACCACTTTCTGCGCACCGTCCTGAATCTCGACGATCACCGTGCCCGCCTCTGCCGCCAGCGCCAGGCCCTGTTCAGCCTGAAGCTTGCCGTCGGTCATCAGAGCCACGGCATTGCGGGCCATTTCCTGGTTTTGCCGTACCACGCCGACGATTTCGTCCGTCGCCTGGCTGGTGCGCGAGGCCAGTTGCCGGACCTCGTCCGCGACCACGGCAAAACCACGGCCCTGCTCGCCGGCCCGGGCGGCTTCGATCGCGGCGTTGAGCGCCAGCAGGTTGGTCTGTTCGGCAATGCCGCTGATGGTTTTGACGATGGTGCCGATCACCAGCGACTGCTCGTTGAGCGCTTCGATTCCTTCGCCGGCGGCTTGCATGTGCCGCGACAAATCACGCATCACGTTGACCGCTTCGGTGACGACCGTGGTGCCCCGTTGTGCGGTGCTGTCGGTTTGTTGCGAGGTGCTGTAAGCGATGCTCGCTGCGTCGGCAACCGCCTGCTCGCGGTTGACCTGATCGGTGATCACCGTGGCGAACTTCACCACTTTGTACAGTTTGTCGTTGGCATCAACCACCGGGTTGTAGGACGCTTCCAGCCACACCGTACGACCATGGCTGTCGATACGCTTGAAGCGGCCTGCGACGAATTCGCCGCTGTTCAAGCGCCGCCAGAAGTTCTGGTACTCGGCGCTGTTGTACTCATCCGGGGCGCAGAACGTGCGGTGATGTTTGCCTTTGATCTGCGCCAGGCTGTAACCCATGCCGTTGAGGAAGCGGTCATTGGCGCTGAGCACATTGCCGTTGAGATCGAATTCAATCACGGCGGTGGAGCGCACCAGCGCGCCGATCAGGTTCTCATGCTCGCGGGAGGCTTCGATGGTGCGGGTCAGGTCGCTGGCGTAGAAGGAAATGTGTCTGATCCGGCCATCGGACGAGCGTACCGGTTGCACGATGGAACGCAGCCACGCCTCGTCGCCATTGCCGCGCAACAGGCGCACGGCGCCGGCAAAATGCTCGCCACGGCTCATCGAGTTCTTGAAGCGCTGATGGAATTCGTCGGATTTGACGTGGGCCGGGACGATGTCTTCGATTGCCCGGCCGATCAGGTCCTGGCTCTTGTAGAGCATTTCATCGAGAAAATTCTGGTTGACCGAACGAATCCGCCCGTCGGGCTCAAGGGTCAGCGCGAGCATTTCGCTTTCCAGGCTTTCCTTCACTTGTACAAGGCTGGAGAGTTCTTCGCGCAGAGCAGCCAGCTCTTGTTTCAAGCGTTTATTGAACATAGGAAAGCACCGATGGCAGGGTAGTTAGCGGATACAACCTAGCCATCGGCCTTGCACAGCTTTTCTGAAGCCAGCTCCAGACCCGTCAGTCGAAAATAATCCGGCGCTTGCGGATCAGGCAGCGCCGGCCGCCTGACACGGTCCGGTACGTGGCATGCGCGCACCGAAATACGCCGCTGTCACAATCCCCACAGCGCCCATCACGGCACAAAAGATCACGCAGACCCACGGGCTCCACGGCATCAGACCAATCAGCAGCAGCGGGGTGATACTTGCCCACGCCGCGTAGGCAATGTTGTAGGTGAAGGAAATGCCCGACACGCGAATCCGCGCCGGAAAAAGCCCGACCATCACCGAAGGCACCGCACCCACTACCCCGCAAGCCAGGCCGGCGACCGCATAGGCCATGCCGATCCAATGCCCGCCCATGATCAGGCAGCCATACAACACGCCAATGCCCAGCGGCAGTAACAAGCTGTAGAGCATGACCGTGCGCCAGGCGCCGATGCGGTCGACCAGCAGCCCGGCGATCACGCAGCCGATATTGAGGAAGACGATGCCCAGGGCACTGAGGCCGAAGGTGTGACTGGCGGTCATGCCGAAGGTTTTCTGCATCATGGTCGGGGTGATGACCACGAACACCACCACTGCCGAGGTGAGTACGCAGGTGAGCAACATGGCCGGCAGCATGGCCAGACGATGCTCACGCAGCACCGTGCGCAGCGGCAGCTCGACCCGCGCCTCGCGCTGCGCTTCCATGGCCATGAACACCGGGGTTTCGCTGAGCCAGCGGCGCAGGTAAACGCCCACCACGCCGAACACGCCGCCGAGCAGAAATGGATAGCGCCAGGCGTAATCGAGAATTTCGGCAGGCGTGAAAACCTGTGCCAGGAAGGTCGCAGTGAGTGCGCCGATCAAGTAACCGAACGTCAGGCCGGCCTGCAGAAAGCCCAAGGCGTAGCCACGATGGCCGGTCGGCGCATGCTCGGCGACGAACACCCAGGCACTTGGCACTTCGCCGCCCACCGCCGCGCCTTGAAGGATGCGCAGCGCCAGCAACAGCAAGGGCGCGAAATAGCCGATCTGTGCGTAGGTCGGCATGATCCCGATCAGCAGACACGGCAGGGCCATCATCAGGATGCTCAGGCTGAACACCTTTTTGCGGCCCAGGCGGTCGGCGAAATGCGCCATCAGAATCCCGCCCAGCGGCCGCGCCAGATAACCGGTGACGAAGATGCCGAAGCTTTGCAGCAACCTCAGCCACTCGGGCATTTCCGGCGGAAAGAACAGCTGACTCAGGGTCAGCGCAAAGAATACGAAGATGATGAAATCGTAGATTTCCAGCGCCCCGCCGAGCGCGGCAAGGCCGAGGGTCTTGTAGTCGGCACGGCTGAACGGCGCCGGTCGGGCTGGGGAGTTGGCAGTCATGACAAAGAACTCAGGCATCGGCAAAAACCAAGGCGCTCATGGTCTACGCAAAAGCGCGGATCGACAACCCGTCAGACCATAGTCTCGGTTTGCGAAAACCTGCTCAACAAAAGGGCGGCGCTTGATT
>NZ_WBRZ01000182.1:0-11636 GCF_008923895.1 Pseudomonas sp. GXM4 | reverse complement strand
CAGTCCCAAAGAATCCGAGCTGGAAATGACTGACTGATCATGGTCGCTAGCATGGGGGCCGCTTCGCAGCCCAGCGGGGATAAATCCCCTCGCCACAACAGCTCTCAAAATTCTCATACGCCAGAAACGACAAAGGCCACCCGAAGGTGGCCTTTGTTGCTGGAGCTAAAAAGTCAGCCGAAGCTTACTTCTTCACTTCCCAGCCAGTCAGCTCGGCCAGGGCCTTGCCGATGTCTGCCAGCGAACGCACGGTTTTAACGCCTGCGTCTTGCAGCGCAGCGAATTTCTCGTCTGCAGTGCCTTTGCCGCCAGAGATGATTGCGCCAGCATGGCCCATGCGCTTGCCCGGAGGAGCAGTCACACCAGCGATGTAGGAAACAACCGGCTTGGTCACGTTAGCCTTGATGTAGGCAGCCGCTTCTTCTTCAGCCGAACCGCCGATCTCGCCGATCATCACGATCGCCTCGGTCTTCGGGTCTTCCTGGAACAGCTTCAGGATGTCGATGAAGTTCGAACCCGGGATCGGGTCACCGCCGATGCCGACGCAAGTCGACTGACCGAAACCGGCGTCAGTGGTCTGCTTCACAGCTTCGTAGGTCAGGGTGCCGGAACGCGAAACGATACCGACCTTGCCTGGCAAGTGAATGTGACCTGGCATAATGCCGATCTTGCATTCGCCTGGGGTGATCACGCCTGGGCAGTTAGGGCCGATCAGGACTACGCCCAGCTCGTCGCACTTAACCTTGGCGTCCAGCATGTCCAGGGTAGGAATGCCTTCGGTGATGCAGACGATCAGCTTGATGCCGCCGAATGCCGCTTCCAGGATCGAGTCCTTGCAAAACGGAGCCGGAACGTAGATCACGCTGGCGGTAGCGCCAGTGGCAGCTACTGCGTCTTTTACGGTGTTGAACACTGGCAGACCCAGGTGCTCGGTGCCGCCCTTGCCTGGAGTTACGCCACCAACCATCTTGGTGCCGTATTCGATGGCTTGCTGGGTGTGGAAACTACCTTGCGAACCGGTAATACCCTGGCAGATAACTTTGGTGTCTTTATTGATCAGGACGCTCATTATTTGCCCTCCGCAGCTTTGACAACTTGTTGAGCAGCGTCGGTCAGGCTGGTAGCAGCGATGATGTTCAAACCGCTTTCTGCCAGTACTTTAGCGCCCAGCTCAGCGTTGTTGCCTTCAAGGCGAACAACAACCGGGATTTTCACGCCGACTTCTTTCACAGCGCCGATGATGCCTTCGGCAATCATGTCGCAGCGAACGATGCCGCCGAAGATGTTGACCAGTACTGCCGCGACGTTCTGGTCGGACAGGATGATCTTGAACGCTTCAGTAACGCGTTCCTTGGTAGCGCCACCACCTACGTCGAGGAAGTTGGCTGGCTTGCCGCCATGCAGGTTGACGATGTCCATGGTACCCATGGCCAGACCGGCACCGTTGACCATGCAGCCGATGTTGCCTTCCAAGGCTACGTAGTTCAGTTCGAACTTGGCAGCGTGCGCTTCGCGCGGATCGTCCTGCGACGGATCGTGGAAAGCCTTCAGCTTAGGCTGACGGTACATGGCGTTGGCGTCGATGTTGATCTTCGCGTCGAGGCAGTGCAGATCGCCGTCAGCCTTGATCACCAGCGGGTTCACTTCCAGCAGAGCCAGGTCGTGGTCTTTGAACAGCTTGGCCAGACCTACGAAGATCTTGGCGAACTGAGTGACCTGCTTGCCTTCCAGACCCAGCTGGAATGCCAGCTCGCGACCCTGGGATGGCTGAGCGCCAACCAGTGGATCGATAGTGGCCTTGAGAATTTTTTCTGGAGTGTCGTGAGCGATTTTCTCGATGTCCACGCCACCTTCGGTGGAAGCCATGAACACGATGCGACGGCTCGAACGGTCAACGACAGCGCCCAGGTACAGCTCTTTAGCGATATCAGTGCACGATTCAACCAGGATCTTGGTGACTGGCTGGCCATTGGCGTCAGTCTGGTAAGTCACCAGACGCTTGCCCAGCCACTGCTGTGCGAAGGCTTTGGCGTCTTCTTTGCTGCGAACCAGCTTTACGCCGCCCGCTTTACCGCGACCACCGGCGTGAACCTGGGCTTTGACGACCCACTCGTTGCCGCCGATCTTGTCGCAAGCTTCTGCTGCTGCTTCCGGGGTGTCTACTGCGTAACCAGTGGAAACTGGCAGGCCGTATTCAGCGAACAGCTGCTTACCCTGATACTCGTGAAGATTCATGCTTTTTACCGTCTTCGTTAGGTACTGCGCATTCGGCGCTGCGCTCGTTTGAGTGCCGCGCCACCTGTGACTGCTGCTTGCGTAGCTGGGCTACGCAAGACTGCGTCCGGCGGACATTCCGCGGTGAGTCTTGCTCGCAAGGCTCACGACGGGCCGTTGCCGCCGTGGTTTCTTATTATGTCTTAACGCTTCTTGCGGTTGGCAATGTGAATGGCGCCGCCATTCACTGCCAGAGCAGCTTCGTGCAAGGCTTCGGACAGGGTCGGATGGGAGAAAACCATCATGCCCAGGTCTTCAGCGCTGGTGCCGAATTCCATACCGATCGCGCCCTGCTGAACCAGTTCTGCAGCGCTCGGGCCAATCACGTGCACGCCCAATACGCGGTCGGTCTTGGCATCGGCGATGACCTTGACGAAACCACCGGTATCGTTGGCAGCCATGGCACGGCCGGAAGCGGCGAACGGGAAGGTGCCGACGTTGACTTCAACGCCTTCGGCCTTCAGCGCCTGCTCGGTTTTGCCAACCCACGCGATTTCCGGGTGAGTATAAATAACCGAAGGGATCAAATCATAGTTCATCTGAGCCTTGTGGCCCTTGATGCGCTCGACAACCATGATGCCTTCTTCCGAAGCCTTGTGGGCCAGCATCATGCCGCGAACCACGTCACCGATGGCGAAGACGCCCGGTACAGCTGTGACGCAATGGTCATCGACCGCGATGAAACCGCGCTCGTCGATTTCCACGCCACAGTCGGCAGACAGCAGATCAGTAGTCACCGGACGGCGACCAACGGCTACGATCAGCTTGTCGAAAGTGATGGTCTGTTCGCCGTTGGCATCGGTGTAATTGACGACGACTTCTTCGCCGTTGACTTTCGAACCGGTAACGCGAGCGCCCAGCTTGATGTCCAGACCCTGTTTGGTCAGGGTTTTCAGCGCTTCCTTGGAAACAGCGGTGTCCGCTGCCATCAGGAAAGTGTCCAGTGCTTCGAGAACAGTCACTTCTGCACCCAGACGCGACCATACCGAACCCAGCTCCAGACCGATCACGCCAGCGCCGATCACGCCCAGACGTTTAGGTACGGACTGGAACTCCAGAGCGCCAGTCGAATCGACGATGACTTTCTGGTCAACCGGAGCCGGTGGAATGTCGATCGGACGCGAACCTGGCGCGAGGATGACGTTTTCCGCTTCGATGACTTCAACCGAACCGTCCGGCTTGGTGACTTCGACTTTCTTGCCGGCCAGCAGCTTGCCGTGGCCCTGGATCGAAGTAACGCCGTTGGCCTTGAACAGGGTGGCAACGCCGCCGGTCAGGTTCTTGACGATGCCAGCCTTGCGGCCAACCATCGCAGCGACGTCCATTTTGACTTCGCCGGTCGAGATACCGTGAACGTTGAAGCTCTCTTTGGCTTCCTTGTATTTCCACGAGCTGTCGAGCAGCGCCTTGGAAGGAATGCAACCCACGTTCAGGCAGGTACCGCCCAGGGCTTGCTTGCCCTCTGCGTCGGTGTACTTCTCGATGCAGGCAGTGGTCAGGCCCAACTGAGCAGCCTTGATGGCCGCTACATAGCCACCAGGGCCGGCACCGATCACTACTACGTCAAATTTCTGCGACATTCAAAAAATCCTCTTTAGCAATAAAGCTACAAGCCGCAAGCTTCAAGCTGCAAGCCCACCCGCTCGCCTTGAGCTTGAGGCTTGTAGCTGAAAGCTTGCAGCTGCTTTTTAGATATCCAGCAACAGACGAGCCGGATCTTCCAGCAGGTTCTTGATGGTCACCAGGAAGGTCACAGCTTCTTTGCCATCGATCAGGCGGTGATCGTAGGACAGAGCCAGGTACATCATCGGACGGATCACGACCTGACCGTTGATGGCCATCGGACGCTGGATGATGTTGTGCATGCCCAGAATCGCTGCCTGCGGCGGGTTGACGATCGGCGTCGACATCATCGAACCGAAGGTACCACCGTTGGTGATGGTGAAGGTACCACCGGTCATCTCGTCCATCGACAGTTTGCCGTCACGGGCTTTCTTGCCAAATGTTGCGATGCCGCCTTCGATTTCAGCCAGGCTCATCAGCTCGGCGTTACGCAGAACCGGTACCACCAGGCCACGGTCGCTGGAAACGGCAACGCCGATGTCCGCATAGCCGTGGTAAACGATGTCGCCGCCGTCGATCGACGCGTTGACAGCCGGGAAGCGTTTCAGCGCTTCGGTGGCCGCTTTCACGAAGAACGACATGAAGCCCAGGCGTACGCCGTTGTGGGACTTCTCGAACAGGTCCTTGTACTTCGAACGCAGAGCCATGACTTCGGTCATGTCGACTTCGTTGAACGTGGTCAGCATCGCCATGTTCGACTGGGCTTCAACCAGACGCTTGGCCACGGTGGCACGTACGCGAGTCATCGGTACGCGCTTCTCGATGCGGTCGCCGGCAGCGAACACAGGCGCAGCAGCCGAAGGAGCAGCAGCCTTGGCAGGTGCGGCAGCCGGAGCGGCTTTCTTCGCAGCAACTGCTGCTACCACGTCTTCCTTGGTCACACGACCGCCCTTGCCGGTACCGGCAACGGAAGCGATGTTGATGCCGTTCTCTTCAGCCAGCTTGCGAGCAGCCGGTGCTGCGATCGGGTCATCTTCGCCTTCGGCAGCAGCCGGTGCGGCAGCGGCAGTAGCAGCCGGAGCAGCAGCGGCGGCAGGAGCGGCAGCAGCAGCGCCGCCCTCTTCGATCGAGCCCAGAACCTGGTTCGACAGAACGGTAGCGCCCTCTTCGGCAACGATTGCGCCCAGCACGCCGTCAGCTTCAGCCAACACTTCGAGCACGACTTTGTCGGTTTCGATGTCGACGATCAGGTCGTCACGCTTGACGGCCTCACCTGGTTTCTTGTGCCAGGTGGCAACGGTGCCATCGGCAACCGATTCCGGGAATGACGGGGCTTTGATTTCGATAGCCATTATCTGTGGGTCCTTAAAATTCGGTTTCAGTCAGCGCGAAGGCGTTAAACAGTGAAAGCATCTTGCAGCAGTTTTTCCTGCTGCTCGGCGTGCATCGATGCGTAACCACAAGCTGGCGCAGCCGAAGCCTCACGGCCCGCGTACTCGAGTACGAGAGTCTTGTCGAGGTTGGCGATGCTGCGACGCAAGTGATGCTGGCTGCAGTACCAGGCACCCTGGTTCATCGGCTCTTCCTGACACCAAACGGCGTGTTTGACGTTGGTGTACGGAGCCAGGACTTCTTTCAAGTCGTCCTCAGGGAACGGATACAGCTGCTCGATACGCACGATGGCGATATCTTCGCGGCCTTCGGCACGGCGTTTTTCCAGCAGGTCGTAGTAGACCTTGCCGCTGCACAGAACCACGCGCTCGACCTTTTTCGGGTCCAGTGCGTCGATTTCCGGGATCACGGTCTGGAACGAACCTTCGGCCAGATCTTCCAGTGTCGAGATGGCCAGCTTGTGGCGCAGCAGCGACTTCGGCGTCAGCACGACCAGCGGCTTGCGCAGCGGACGAATCACCTGACGACGCAGCAAGTGGTAGATCTGCGCTGGCGTGGTCGGCATGCACACCTGAATGTTGTGCTCGGCGCACAGCTGCAGGTAACGCTCAAGACGTGCCGAGCTGTGCTCAGGGCCCTGGCCTTCGTAACCGTGTGGCAGCAGCATGGTCAGACCGCAGAGACGGCCCCACTTGTGCTCGCCGCTGGTGATGAACTGGTCGATCACGACCTGAGCACCGTTGGCGAAGTCGCCGAACTGGGCTTCCCAGATCACCAGCGCGTTTGGCGTGGTGGTCGAGTAACCGTATTCGAATGCCAGTACCGCTTCTTCCGAGAGGAACGAGTCGTACAGGTCGAAACGTGGCTGACCGTCGTACAGGTTCTGCAGCGGAATGTAGGTGCCCGCGTCTTTCTGGTTGTGCAACACAGCGTGACGGTGCGAGAACGTACCGCGGCCGATGTCCTGACCAGTCATGCGAATCGGGTGACCTTCGAACGCCAGGGTCGCGTACGCCATGGTTTCGGCGTAACCCCAGTTGATCGGCAGGCCGCCGGCTTGCATCTTCTGACGGTCTTCGTAGATCTTCGCGACCTGACGCTGAACGACGAAGCCTTCCGGAATTTCCAGCAGCTTGGCGGACAGCTCTTGCAGGGTCTTCAGATCGAAACGCGTGTCGTGACGCGCGGTCCAGGCGTGGCCCAGGTACGGACGCCAGTCGACGAACAGTTCTTTGTTCGGCTCTTTGACCAGCGATTTCACCACGTGCAGACCGTTGTCCAGCGCGTTGCGGTATTCGTCGACTTTGGCCTGAACACGTTCAGCGTCGAGCACACCGGCCTGGGTCAGGCGATCAGCGTACAGCTCACGGGTGGTGCGCTGCTTGGTGATCTGCTGATACATCAGTGGCTGGGTGCCGCTTGGCTCGTCGGCCTCGTTGTGGCCGCGACGACGGTAGCAGACCAGATCGATCACTACGTCACGCTTGAACTGCATGCGGTAGTCGATGGCCAGTTGGGTCACGAACAGCACGGCTTCCGGATCATCACCATTCACATGGAGGATCGGCGCCTGGATCATCTTGGCAACGTCGGTGGCGTACTCGGTGGAACGCGAGTCCAGCGGGTTGCTGATGGTGAAACCAACCTGGTTGTTGATCACGATGTGCACGGTACCGCCGGTCTTGAAACCGCGGGTCTGCGACATCTGGAAGGTTTCCATGACCACGCCCTGACCGGCGAATGCCGCGTCACCGTGGATGGAGATCGGCAGAACTTTCTCACCGGTCAGGTCGTTGCGACGGTCCTGACGGGCGCGTACCGAACCTTCGACCACCGGGGAAACGATTTCCAGGTGGGACGGGTTGAACGCCATGGCGAGGTGAACTTCACCGCCGGTGGTCATCACGTTGGACGAGAAGCCCTGGTGGTATTTAACGTCACCGGAACCCAGCTCGACCTTCTTCTTGCCTTCGAACTCGTCGAACAGCTCGCGCGGGTTCTTGCCGAAGGTGTTGACCAGTACGTTCAGACGGCCACGGTGGGCCATGCCGATGACGACTTCCTTGGTGCCGTACGAGCCGGAACGCTGGATCAGTTCGTCGAGCATCGGAATCAGGCTTTCGCCGCCTTCCAGACCGAAACGCTTGGTGCCCGGGTATTTGGTACCGAGGTATTTTTCCAGGCCTTCACCGGCAGTCACGCGCTCAAGCAGGTGGCTCTTGATGTCGGCGGAGTACGTCGGACGACCACGCACGCTTTCCAGACGCTGCTGGAACCACTGGCGCTGCTCGGAATCGGTGATGTGCGTGAATTCAGCGCCGATGGTGCGGCAATATGTCTGCTGCAACGCTTCGTGAATTTCGCGTAGGCTCGCTTCCTCTTTGCCGATGAACAGGTCGCCGGCACGGAAGGTCGTATCAAGATCGGCATTGGTCAAGCCGTAATGATTGATCGACAGGTCTGCAGGTGCAGGACGCTGCCACAGCCCCAGCGGGTCAAGCTGGGCTGCCTGGTGGCCACGCATACGGTAGGCCTGGATCAATCGCAGCACTTCAACTTGCTTCTTCTCGTGCTCACTGCTCACGCTGCCGGCGGAAACCGGTTGGGCGCGGCGCTGGTTCTTTGCCAGCAGCACGAAATGATCGCGAATCGTCGAGTGCGAAACATCAGTGGCAGAGTTGCCGTCGGCTGGCAACTTCTGAAAGTAGGTGCGCCACTCTTCTGGCACAGCGTTAGGGTCGTGCAGGTAGAGCTCATAAAGCTCTTCCACATAGGCAGCGTTTCCACCTGAAAGGTAGGCGCTGTTCCACATGCGCTGCATCACGCTTTCTTGCATGCTTGGTCACCCTCGGTTAGGGGAACACCATCGGTGTCGACACCGAGCAAACTTGCAGAAGTCCGAATGCAGCGACTAAAACAAGCCACCTAGGATCACACTGATAGTCCGGGTACCAGCCCGGATGCCCCTGCTTGTCTCATTTCTTCAAAAGAAGAGCTGCAGCTTATGGCTACTGCTCTGGTTATAGCCATGACGCGGGTTGAAGCCCGCGCCACAGCCTCTACGGTGCAACGGTTACAGCAGCTGAATCACACGCCGCTCGAAAGCAGCATGTTACGGATGTGACCGATGGCCTTAGTCGGGTTCAGGCCTTTCGGACATACGTTGACGCAGTTCATGATGCCCCGGCAGCGGAAAACGCTGAACGGGTCGTCAAGTGAAGCCAGACGCTCGCTGGTCTTGGTGTCGCGGCTGTCTGCCAGGAAGCGGTAGGCTTGCAGCAGCGCAGCAGGACCCAGGAACTTGTCCGGGTTCCACCAGAAGGACGGGCAAGAGGTCGAGCAGCAGGCGCACAGGATGCACTCGTACAGACCGTCAAGCTTTTCGCGCTCTTCTGGCGACTGCAGACGCTCGATGGCCGGAGCCGGCGTGTCGTTCTGCAGGTAAGGCTTCACCTTCTCGTATTGCTTGTAGAAGATGCTCATATCGACGACCAGGTCACGGATAACCGGCAAACCTGGCAGCGGACGAACGATCAGCTTGTTGCCTTTTACAACGGCAGACAGCGGCGTGATGCAGGCCAGACCGTTCTTGCCGTTGATGTTCATGCCGTCGGAGCCGCAGACGCCTTCACGGCAGGAGCGACGATAGGAGAAACCTTCGTCCTGCTCTTTGATCAGGGCCAGCACGTCCAGCACCATCAGGTCTTTACCACCGGTATCGACCTGGAAATCCTGCATGAACGGCGCAGCGTCCTGATCAGGGTTGTAGCGATAAACACTGACTTGCAACATGGCGGTCACCCTTAATAAGTCCGGACTTTAGGTTCGAAAGTCGGAACAGTCTTCGGCGAGAAGTTCACGGCACGCTTGGTGACGCGCTTGTCACCCGGGAAGTACAGGGTGTGGCACAGCCAGTTTTCGTCATCACGGTCTTCGAAGTCTTCACGGGCGTGAGCGCCGCGGGACTCTTTACGTACTTCGGCCGCGATGGCGGTAGCTTCAGCCACTTCCAGCAGGTTCTGCAGTTCCAGCGCTTCGATACGTGCAGTGTTGAACGCTTGCGACTTGTCGTTGATCTTCACGTTGGCGATACGCTTGCGCAGATCGGCCAGCTGAGCGATGCCCTTCTGCATGTATTCGCCGGTACGGAATACACCGAAGTAGTTCTGCATGCAGCTTTGCAACTCGCGACGCAGGGTGGCAACGTCTTCACCGTCGGTACGGTTGTTCAGCGCGTTCAGACGCGACAGTGCAGCTTCGATGTCGGACTCGGTAGCGTCGTCGTATTCGATGCCATCGGTCAACGCCTTTTCCAGGTGCAGACCGGCAGCGCGACCGAAGACCACCAGGTCGAGCAGCGAGTTGCCGCCCAGACGGTTCGCACCGTGTACCGATACGCAAGCCACTTCGCCTACCGCGAACAGGCCAGGAATTATCTGGTCCTGACCTTCGGCGTTCTGGGTGATCGCCTGGCCATGAATGTTGGTTGCAACGCCGCCCATCATGTAGTGGCAGGTCGGAACAACCGGAACCGGAGCAACGACCGGGTCAACGTGGGCGAAGGTCTTCGACAGTTCGCAGATGCCTGGCAGACGGCTGTGCAGCACTTCCTCGCCCAGGTGGTCGAGCTTGAGCATTACGTGGTCGCCATTCGGACCGCAACCGTTGCCGGCGATGATTTCCTTGACCATCGAACGGGCAACCACGTCACGACCTGCAAGGTCCTTCGCGTTCGGAGCATAACGCTCCATGAAACGCTCGCCGTGCTTGTTGATCAGGTAACCACCTTCACCACGGCAACCTTCGGTAACCAGTACACCGGCGCCGGCGATGCCGGTCGGGTGGAACTGCCACATTTCGATGTCTTGTACCGGCACGCCAGCACGCAGAGCCATGCCGACGCCGTCACCGGTGTTGATCAGGGCGTTGGTGGTGGACGCGTAGATACGGCCTGCACCGCCAGTCGCCAGAACGGTGGCCTTGGCACGGATGTAGGAGGTTTCGCCGGTTTCGATGCAGATCGCGATCACACCAACGAATTCGCCTTCCTGGTTTTTCACCAGATCAACAGCGTAGTACTCGTTGAGGAACGTGGTACCGGCTTTCAGGTTGCCCTGATAAAGCGTGTGCAGCAGCGCGTGACCAGTACGGTCGGATGCAGCGCAAGTACGTGCAGCCTGACCGCCCTTGCCGTAGTCCTTGGACTGGCCACCGAACGGACGCTGGTAGATGCGGCCTTGCTCGGTACGCGAGAACGGCAGCCCCATGTGGTCCAGCTCGAAAACAGCGGCCGGGCCTTCCTGACACATGTATTCGATAGCGTCCTGGTCACCGATATAGTCGGAACCCTTGACGGTATCGTACATGTGCCAGCGCCAGTCATCGTTCGGGTCGGCGGAAGCGATGGCGCACGTGATGCCGCCCTGCGCGGATACAGTGTGCGAACGGGTCGGGAAAACCTTGGTGATCACCGCAGTCTTGTGGCCGCCCTGTGCCAGCTGCAGCGCAGCGCGCATGCCGGCACCGCCACCACCAATAATGATGGCGTCGAAAGAAATCGTTGGAATGTTAGCCATGAATCAGATACCCCAGAGAATCTGCACACCCCAGACGAAGTAAGCGAACATCGCAACGCCGCATACTGCCTGGAAAAGGAAACGTATCGCCGTTGCGGACTTGCCGAACGCCATTGGCGTCAGGTAGTCGGTCGCGATGGTCCACATGCCGACCCAGGCGTGAGCGCCCAGAGCAACAAGGGCCAGCAGGCTGAAAATACGCATTCCGTTGTGAGCGAACAGTTCATGCCACTGGGCATACTCGAGACCAGGGTTGGCGACGATGTATCCGATCAGAAAGATGAAGTAAGCCGCGAGAACGACCGCAGACACACGCTGTGCCATCCAGTCATAGAGGCCCGAACGCGACAGGTTAGTGACGTTAGTTACCATATCCAGACTCCTGCCAGAACGATTACCACCACGGAAACGGCGATAACGATTTTCGAGCCCAGTTTGCCGCCTTCCAGCGTCTCACCGATGCCCATGTCCATGATCAAGTGGCGCACACCGGCTACCAAGTGATACAGCAGAGCGGACAGGATGCCCCAAATCACTAGCTTGGCTAGCGGACTGGTCAGACACGCTTTCACCTGACCGAAGCCTTCCTCGGAGCTCAGCGACTTGTCCAATGCGTAAAGCATGATGGCAAGGCACACGAAGAGGATGACACCGGAGATACGGTGAAGAATGGACGTGTAAGCAGTGACTGGGAGTTTGATGGTCCTTAGGTCTAGGTTTACAGGTCGTTGGCTTTTCACGGCTTTTTTTTCACACTGAAGAGCCCCTAACAATCAGGGCAAAGTTGTTGGGGAGTGCACTGGTCAGGTAACCACCACCCAGGGATGCGAC
>NZ_WBRZ01000181.1:0-11686 GCF_008923895.1 Pseudomonas sp. GXM4 | reverse complement strand
CATAGATGTTGAATTTGCTGGCCCCATCGCGGGCAAGCCCGCTCCCACAGGGTACTGCGTTTATTTGAATAGCTGCGCTTCGGTCAGCTCTTCCAGGGTCTTGCCCCGCGTCTCCATCCCGAACAGCCACACCACGCCCGCCGCAATCGCAAAGCACGCCGCGCCCAGCGCGAACACCCCGCCCTGCCCGGTAATCGGGAACACCAGCCCGGTCACCAGTGGCCCGAGCAGTGAGCCGACGCGGCCGATGGCTGAGGCGAATCCCGAGCCGGTTGCCCGCGCTGAAGTCGGATACAGCTCCGGCGTGTAGGTGTAGAGCACCGCCCACATGCCGAACAGAAAGAACTGCATCAACAAGCCGGTGCCGATCAGCAACGCCACGTTGCCGCCGAACACCGCGCTCTGCCCGTACAGAAACGCCATCACCCCGCCGCCGAGCAGGGTGACGATGCACACCGGTTTACGCCCCCAACACTCGACCAGCCACGCCGCCATGAGGAAGCCGGGAATCCCGCCGAGCGAGATCAGCACCGTGTAGTACACCGACTGCGTCACGGCGAAACCCGACTGCTGCAGCAATGCGCTGAGCCAGGAAGTCAGCCCGTAGAAACCCAGCAATGCGAAGAACCACAGACTCCAGATCATCGTTGTGCGCTGGCGATATTGCGGCGACCAGATCTGCTTGAGCGCCGAGAAGAAATTGCCCGGTGGCGTCACCGTGCGTGGCAAACGAACCGGTTCCGGCAAGGCTGCACCGCCCAGCGAAGCACGCACCCGCGCTTCAATGCCGCTCAACACTTTGTCCGCGTCGGCGTCACGCCCGGCCTGTTCCAGCCAGCGCGGTGACTCGGGAATGAAAAAGCGGATCGCCAGGACAAACACCGCCGGCACCGCCAGTACCAGGAAGATATCGCGCCAGCCAATCAGCGGCAGCAGGAAGTACGAGAGCACGCCCGCTGCGACAAACCCCAGCGGCCAGAAGCCGTCCATCAGGGCGATGTAGCGCCCGCGTCGTTGTGCCGGAATCAGCTCCGAGAGCATCGATTGCGCGATGGGAAACTCCATACCCATGCCGATTCCGAGCAGGATGCGAAACAGCGTCAGCGTCTCCACCGTCTGCGCCGTCGAACACAGGTAACTGGCCACGCCCCACAACACGATGCTCCACTGAAACACCGGTTTGCGCCCGAAGCGGTCGGCGAGCATTCCCGACAGCGACGCCCCGAGCACCATGCCGAAGAAGCTCGAACTGGCCAGCAACCCCGCTTGCGCACTGCTCAGGCCGAACTCGGCTTTGATCGAGCCGAGCAGGAAAGTCATCATCGCCAGATCCATGGAGTCGAAGAAAAACGCCAAGGCAATGATGATGAAAATGACGCGGTGATAACCGCTGAGCGGCAGCCGTTCCAGGCGCTCAGCCGCACTAAAGCGTTGTGTATTCATGTTGTGCTCCCCCATCCGGAAAATCCCCGGATCGAGTGTGCGCGATGGTCATTCGGAGGTCGTACTGGATGCGACCTGTTCACAGCCGTGGACGACGTCAGCCTTCAGCTCATCGCCGAGCAACGCTCTAGAACGCTGTTTCCAGCTCGGTTTCCTTGGCAAAGCGATGGATTTCGCGCTGGCCGGTGGCGGTCAACTGCAAGGCGCGGGAGTCGTTGGGCAAGGTCAGCCAGCCGGACTGCATGAACAACTGCAACAGCGCCGCGCCCAGTGAGCCGCCCATGTGCGGACGGCGCTCGCTCCAGTCCGGGCAGGCGCAGGCGACCTGCACGTTGCGGTGGGCCAGGGCCTGGATGAACACACCGCGCTGGGCCAGTCGGGTGGAGCCCTTGTGCGTCACCACCACCCGCTGCTCAAGCTGTTCGATCCAGCCGGCATCGAGCAGGCGCTGATACAGGTCGGCCGCCAAAGTACCGCCCAGATGATCGTCGCAGAACCGCGCACGCAACAGCGAAGACGGCGCCGCCTGTGGTCTGACCATGGGAGCCGTGCGTTTCAGCGCCTCAGGGATTTGCCGTGGCGCGCTGGCAATGGTGGCGCTGGCCAGTGCTTCGATCGCCGCGCCGATTTCCGGTGCCGCCAGGCGAAAGAAGCGTTTGCGCCCACGCATTTCGATGTTCAACAGCCCCCCTGCGGACAGGCGTCCCAGATGGGCACTGGCCGACGACGGCGAGAGCCCGGCCAGCAGCGCCAGCTCTTCGGCTTGCCGGGCCGAGCCATCCATCAACGCCCACATCATCGCGCTGCGCTTGGGGTCGGCCAGCAATGTCGCGATCTGGCTGATGCACGGTGCATGTTCCATATGTTCACTCCCTGTTGAATCGTATCGTCTACCGCTCGGAGACATCCTGGCCGGTTATGGGGCATCGGCCAACACGCGAAAATCGCCCGGGATCGGTGGCAAGGGATGCCACCGACACCAGCTGCTCCGGCACACAACCTGGCAGCAGAAGTAGCAACCGTCACCAAAAGCCGGCAACGCGTTACGGGGTCTGCGCGCCGGGTGTCAGTGCAGGCATGAGGCGGGCGCTAGTATAAGCGGGTTAAGCCAGACGTCCTGCGCCTGGGCCTGGGCAGGTGGCGATTGTTCCTGACAGAAATTTCTCTAATTGCCTGCGACTAATGATCAACTTTGAGGAAACCGGGAAATTGGCTACTCAATTCGGCGCATCGGCTGGCGAGCATCTCCCTCAACAGGTTCACCGGCTTACTCAACTGGGCGCGATGGGCGCACAACAGATTCAGCGGTGCGCGCTCACACAGCAGTTCCGGCATCAGCACTTTGAGGCGTCCGGCGAGCACATCGGCGCCGACGTCGAGCCAGGATTTGTAGGCGATACCGGCACCGGCAAGCGCCCATAGCCGCACGACGTCGGCGTCATCGCTGAAGCGGTCGCCACTCACGGTCAGGCCGACTTCGCGTTTGCCATCGTGAAAACTCCAGTGGTCGTGGACGCGGCTGCCGAGCATGTACAAAAGGCAGTTGTGCTGGGCCAGTTGCTCGAGCTGGCGCGGTTCGCCATGCCGGGCCAGATAGTCCGCAGATGCGCACAACACGCGGCGATTGTGTGGCGCGATGGGCAAGGCGATCAGGCTGGAATCTTCCGGCTCGCCGTAGCGCAAGGCGATGTCCACCGGTTGCCGGAACAGATCGGCGATGCGGTCGCCAAGCAGCAGGCGCACCGTCAGTTTCGGGTGTTCACGCTGGAACGCGTCGAGCCACGGCAGCAGCAGATTGCGACCGAAATCCGAGGGTGCTGACAGTTGCAAAGTCCCGCTGACCTGATCCTGACCGCTGGCGAGCAGGCGACGCCCTTCGTCGAGATTGCTCAGGGCGGCGCGCGCATATTCGAGGAAGCCTTCGCCCTCGGCGGTGAGGCGCAGGCTGCGGGTCGAACGCGCCAGCAGCCGTGCACCGAGTTGTTGCTCGATGCGCTTCAACGCCGCGCTGGCCACCGCTGCAGACATGTCCATCACCCGTGCCGCCGCCGACAGGCTGCCCAGATCTGCCGCGCGAACAAACAACTGCAAGTCATCAAAACGCAGCATGCGCAGCCTCGATTATCAAAAAGATATTGAAAGAGACTGCTCTTTTAGCCGGTTTTATCGCGCAGAGAAATAGCCAATCATGGCCTCCATCGAATTCATTCCGATTCTGGAGTCCACGCATGTCCCAGCCCTTTACCGCTATCGCCACCCTGACCGCTAAATCCGGCCAGCAGGACGTTCTCGAACAGGCGCTGCGTGCCCTTGTCGAACCGAGCCGCGCCGAGCCCGGTTGTGGCCAGTACGACCTGCTCCGCGACCTTGCCGATCCACGGGTTTTTTATGTCATCGAACAGTGGGCCAGTGACGAGATTCTTGAGACGCACAACGCCAGCGCGCATTTTCAGAAGTTTCAGGCCAGCGCCGGCCACACCATCGAACACTTCCAGCTCAAACGCCTCGGCAAAATTGCCTGATTCCTCCTTCTATCAACTGTACGGAGCCACTTATGAAAGCCATTGCCTATTACGCTTCCCTGCCGATCAGCGACGCCAAGTCCCTGCAAGACATCGAACTGCCAGAACCGGTCGCCGGCCCGCGCGACCTCTTGGTGGAAGTCAAAGCCATCTCGGTCAACCCGGTCGATACCAAAGTGCGGCAGAACGTGGCGCCGGAAAACGGCGCGGCGAAAGTGCTGGGCTGGGACGTTGCCGGTGTGGTCAAGTCGGTCGGCAGCGACGTCACCCTGTTCAAGGCCGGTGACAAGGTCTTTTACGCCGGTTCGATTGCCCGGGCCGGTGGCAACAGCGAGTTACACGTGGTCGATGAGCGCATCGTCGGTCACATGCCCAAGTCCCTCGGTTTTGCCGAAGCCGCCGCGCTGCCGCTGACCGCGATCACTGCGTGGGAATTGCTTTTCGAGCGCCTGCAAATCAGCGAGGGCAGCAACGATGAAGGCCAGAGCCTGCTGATCGTTGGTGCGGCGGGCGGCGTGGGCTCGATCCTCACTCAATTGGCCAAGCAATTGACCGGCCTGAAAGTCATCGGCACTGCCTCCCGTGCGCAAACCCGTGACTGGGTCAGCGCACTCGGTGCCGATCTGGTCATCGATCACAGCCAGCCGCTGAGCGAAGAATTGAAACGCGCCGGCATCACCAGCGTGACCCACGTCGCCAGCCTGACCCAGACCGACCAGCATCTGGCGCAACTGGTCGAAGCCCTCGCGCCGCAAGGCAAGCTGGCGCTGATCGACGACCCGAAGTCCCTCGACATCAGCCTGCTCAAGCGCAAGAGCCTGTCGCTGCACTGGGAGTTCATGTACACCCGCTCGCTGTTCGAAACGCCGGACATGATCGAACAGCACAAGCTGCTCAACCGCGTCGCCGAACTGATCGACGCCGGCACTTTGAAGACGACTTTGGGCGAGCACTTCGGTGTGATAAACGCGGCCAACTTGCGCCGCGCCCATGAACTGCTGGAAAGCGGCAAGGCCAAGGGGAAAATTGTTTTAGAAGGTTTCTAAAAAAATAAAGCCTCGCAACCGCTCGTGATGCCAGAGCGGTTGCGGGGCTTTTTGCCGTCAGTCGGTTGCTTGACCCTTGTCACAATTGCGCGGGTATCGGGGTCTACAATCGAAGCCTCTGCGATACATCTTTTACGCAAGGGAGGTCAGCAATGAAGATCCTGATAAAAGAAGTGGCAAAGTCCCAATGGCAGGTGCGTCTGGACCAGCACGTAGTGACCTTTCGCAGTGAAGCCGAGGCTCTGGCCTTCACTCGCACCCTCGAAGCGCGACTCTGCGCGCCCCACCGAATCCCCGAACCCAGCCAGCAGCGCGCCGCCGGCTGAGCTTTCCAGGCAGAGCGTTCAGACCTGGGCTTGCGCCAACGCCCGGGCATTCTGCAAGCGCCGGGTGAGCAGCGCGACGCTCACCACCAGCAGACCGCACAGGCTGATGACCATGGCCATCGGCACGGCGCTGCCATCGTGCAACACCCCCACCAACGCGGCGGCACCGGCGGCGATGCTGAATTGCAGGCAACCGAGCATTGCCGATGCACTGCCGGCACGGGCGCCCTGGCCGTTCATTGCGCAAGCCGAGGCGTTGGGAATGATGCAGCCGAGGCTGGCAATGCAGATGAACAGCGGAATCAGCAACGGCCACAACGCCTCTGGACGCATCGCGCCGACCGCCAGCAGCGTCAGCCCGGCGAGGAAGTACACCCACACCGCGCGCACCAGCAAGAACGCCGGGCCACGCTTGGCCAGCAGACGCGCATTGACCTGCGCCACCAGAATGAAACCCGCCGCATTGGTGCCGAACAGCCAGCCGAAGTGCTCGGCGGGTACACCGTAGAGCTTGATGAACACAAACGGTGAGCCAGCGATGTAGGCGAACATGCCGGCGATCGCGATGCCACCGGTCAGGGCATGGCCCAGATAGACCGAGTCCTTGACCAGTCGCGCGTACTGGCGCAATGCACCGGACAACGGCTGGCGCGGCACGTGGGCCGGCATGCTTTCCGGCAGCCCCAACGCCACCGCCAGACCCGCCGCCGCACTGAACCCGGTGAGCACCAGAAAGATCGACTGCCAACCCGTGGTGTTGACCAGCAGCCCACCGAGCATCGGCGCCAGAATCGGCGCCAGGCCCATCACCAGCATCAACTGGGAAAACACCTTCGCCGAGCCCACCGCATCGCACTTGTCGGCGACCACCGCACGGGAAATCACCATGCCCGCACAACCACCGAGTGCCTGGACGAAACGCGCGCCAATCAGCCATTCCAGGCTCGGCGCGTAGGCGCAGGCCAATGACGCCAGGGTAAACAGGGCGACACCGCTGAGCAGCGGAAGTCGCCGGCCGAAACGATCGGAAATCGGTCCGTAAGCCAGTTGGCCCAGCGACAGACCGAGGAAGTACGCCGCCAGCGTCAGCTGGACATGCTGCTCATCGGTGCCGAACGCCAGCGCCATGGCCGGGAAGGCAGGCAAATAGAAGTCGATCGCCAAAGGACCGAAAGCGCTCAAGGCGCCGAGTATCAAAATCGTGCGGAAGTTCATCAGGCATCCAGGTGGGCAAGTCGCAGCCCGACAGTCTAGCCGCGCCCGGACGCCTTGAACATTCCGATAGCTCGCTAACGATCAATTTCAGACGAGCTTCACCTCATAACCCTCTTCGCGGATCGCTTCGATCACCTGGTCGGCACTCAGCACGCTCTCGACGCCGACTTCCTTGGCCGCCAGATCGACGCGCACGCTGGCCGCCGGATCCAGCGCCTGCACCGCAGTGGTGATGGCTTTGACGCAATGACCGCAGGACATGCCTTGAACGTTGAACACTTGCATGGGAAGACTCCTTTGAGTGAGGTTGCCGGCAGTCTCGAGCTTGCCACGATGGCAAGGTCAAGTTCTGCGAAAAACTGCCGGGCTGGCAATCGGCGTCGCGCTCGGCCAAGCTGCATGCATCAATGACTGGAATTCAGGAGATTCAGCCATGCGCTGGTCAGCTTTGGGCCTGTTTGGCTTGCTCAGCCTTTTCGCCGCCATCCCGCAGGTGCAAGCCGCCGGCGAGGATTACGCGGTACTGATCATTTCCCGCGAGCGCCTCGAAGTGGCGACCTCGTGCGAAATCGGCGTGTACATCCAGGACCAGCTCTCGGCGCGCCTGTTCCAGGAGCAGAGCACTTCGTTCAACCTGCCGCCGGGCAAGGTTTCGCTGCGCCTGAAACTGCTGCCGGGCCAGGCACCGGGTTGCAATCCCGGCATGCTCGCACCGGGTTCGCAGGAAGTCGTGCTGCACGCCGGGGATGTGCTGAAGTTCCGCCTGGCGATGAATGCCGAAGGCGTGTACCTGAAACCTGCAGGCCTCGGTTACTGAGCAGACACCCGATCCGTCGCCGATCGTTCCCACGCTCTGCGTGGGAATGCAGCCATGGACGCTCTGCGTCCCGAAGCGTGACGCGGAGCGTCACAGGAGGCATTCCCACGCGGAGCGTGGGAACGATCAACATCTTGCGGAATGGTGCTTGACCTTGCCCGCATGGCAAGGTTGATCCTGTAGTCATCCACTACAGGGAGCGCGACCGATGTCCGAATCCACCACTTTCGATCTGCCGATTGCCGGCATGACCTGCGCCAGTTGCGCCGGGCGTGTCGAGCGGGCGCTGCGCAAGGTCAGCGGCGCCAGTGCCGTCAGCGTCAACCTCGCCACCGAACAGGCCCGGGTGCAGGCACCCGGCGACAGCCTGCCGGCGCTGATGCAAGCTGTGGAGCGCGCCGGTTACAGCGTGCCCCGGCAAACTGTCGAATTGAGCATCGACGGCATGACCTGCGCGTCCTGCGTCGGTCGCGTCGAACGTGCCCTGAACAAAGTCCCAAGCGTGAGCAGCGTCAGTGTCAATCTGGCCAACGAACGTGCGCACATCGAATTGCTCGGCCAGGTCGATACGCAAACCCTGCTCGACGCGGTGAGCAAGGCCGGTTACTCGGCCAGCGTCTGGCAAGCCGAACGGCCACAGTCCGATGACCAGCAAAAACGCCTGCACCGCGAGCGCTGGGCATTGATCTGTGCGATCGCCCTTGCTCTGCCGTTGGTGTTGCCGATGTTGCTGCAGCCGTTCGGCATTCACTGGATGCTCCCGGCCTGGGCGCAATTCGCCCTCGCCACCCCCGTGCAATTCATCTTCGGCGCACGCTTTTATGTGGCGGCGTGGAAAGCCGTGCGCGCCGGCGCCGGCAACATGGACCTGCTCGTCGCCCTCGGCACCAGCGCCGGTTATGGCCTGAGTGTCTATGAATGGGCCAGCGCCGCCGGACGCATGCCGCATCTGTATTTCGAGGCCTCGGCGGTGGTCATCGCTTTGGTGTTGCTCGGCAAATATCTCGAAAGCCGCGCCAAACGCCAGACCGCCAGCGCCATTCGCGCTCTTGAAGCGTTGCGGCCGGAGCGCGCTATTCAAGTCATCGACGGGCGTGAGCAGGACGTTGCGATCAGCGCCCTGCGCCTCGACGATCTGGTGCTGGTCAAACCCGGCGAACGCTTCCCGGTGGATGGCGAAGTCGTCGAAGGCCAGAGCCACGCCGACGAAGCGCTGATCAGTGGCGAAAGCCTGCCAGTGCCGAAACAACCGGGCGACAAGGTCACCGGCGGCGCGATCAATGGCGAAGGTCGTTTGCTGGTACGCACCCAGGCGCTCGGCGCGGAAACCGTGCTGGCGCGGATCATTCGTCTGGTCGAAGACGCGCAAGCGGCGAAAGCGCCGATCCAGAAACTGGTGGACAAGGTCAGCCAGATTTTCGTGCCGACCGTATTGCTGATCGCCTTGGCCACGCTGATCGGCTGGTGGCTGTACGGCGCACCGCTGGAAACTGCGGTGATCAATGCCGTCGCCGTACTGGTGATCGCCTGCCCGTGCGCCCTCGGCCTCGCCACCCCGACGGCGATCATGGCCGGCACTGGCGTCGCCGCGCGTCATGGAATTCTGATCAAGGACGCCGAAGCGCTGGAGCGCGCCCATGAAGTCAGCAGTGTGGTGTTCGACAAGACCGGCACGCTGACCTCGGGTACGCCGCGTATCGCGCACTTCAGCGCGGTCGATGGTGACGAAAACAATCTGCTGACCTTGGCCGGTGCGTTGCAGCGCGGCAGCGAGCATCCTTTGGCCAAAGCCGTGCTGGATGCCGCCGCCGAACGCGGCTTGAACGTGCCCGATGTCAGCGACAGCCAGTCGCTGACCGGACGCGGCATCGCCGGCACGCTGGATGGCCGGCGCCTGGCGCTGGGCAATCGGCGGATGCTCGACGAAAGCGCCTTGAGTGCCGGTGAATTGAGCACATCCGCCGAAGCGTGGGAACGCGAAGGCCGCACATTGTCGTGGCTGATCGAACAAAGTCCTCAGCCGAAGGTGCTGGGTCTGTTCGCCTTCGGTGACACGCTGAAACCCGGCGCTCTGCAAGCTGTGCAACAACTTGCCGCGCGGGATATCCAGAGCCACCTGCTGACCGGCGACAATCGCGGCAGCGCACGGGTGGTGGCCGAGGCCCTGGGCATCCGCAGTGTTCACGCCGAAGTGCTGCCTGCCGACAAGGCCGCGACCGTCGCCGAGCTGAAGAAAACCGGCGTAGTTGCCATGGTCGGCGATGGCATCAACGACGCCCCGGCCCTCGCCGCTGCCGACATCGGCATCGCCATGGGCGGCGGCACCGACGTCGCCATGCATGCGGCCGGCATCACCCTGATGCGCGGCGATCCGCGACTGGTGCCGGCGGCGCTGGAGATCAGTCGCAAGACCTACGCAAAGATTCGCCAGAACCTGTTCTGGGCCTTTGTCTACAACCTGATCGGCATTCCGTTGGCGGTGTTCGGCTTCCTCAATCCGGTGCTGGCCGGTGCGGCGATGGCGCTGTCGAGCGTCAGCGTTGTGGGCAATGCGCTACTGTTGAAAACCTGGAAACCCAAGGACCTGGAGGAACACCGATGAACATCGGCCAAGCGGCCCGGCAGAGTGGCCTGAGTGCAAAAATGATCCGCTATTACGAATCGATCGGCCTGCTCAAAGCGGCCAATCGCACCGACAGCGGTTACCGCGTGTACGGCAGCGATGACCTGCACACGCTGGCGTTTATCAAGCGCTCGCGGGATCTGGGCTTTTCCCTGGAAGAGGTCGGCAAGCTGCTGACCCTCTGGCAGGATCGCCAGCGCGCCAGCGCCGATGTGAAAGCACTGGCGCGCCAGCACATCGACGAGCTGAACCAGAAGATCCGCGAGCTCGGCGAGTTGCGCGACACCCTGCAGGATCTGGTCGAGCATTGCAGCGGCGACCATCGCCCGGACTGCCCGATCCTCAAGGAGCTGGCGTCGGGCTGCTGCGCGCAACCCGCCCGCGCCTGATCCGCAGCAGCGTCACCACGCCCAAGGTGCCGAGGGGAATGCCGTGGAACAGCATGACCACGGCCCCCGGCGTCCACCACGCATAGAACGGCGCAGCGACCAACATGCCGATGCCGAAACCGCTCATCTGCAGCAAGGTCAGCACACTGAAAATCGGCAGGCGCAACGCCGCAGGTTCCCGTTGCAGCCGTGACATCAGGCTGACTTCGGAAACCCCGTCACCAAGCCCGGCCGGCAAGGCGAACAGCAGCAGCCCCACGAGGCTGTGCTGCTGGAACATCAGAATGAAACCGCAGGACATCAGCGCCACACCGCAGAAAAATCTTCTTTCGAGGTGGCTGTTCTCCGAACCTTTCAGGTGACTGGCGATGCGTGCGCCGAGCAGTTTGCCGCTGGCCCATACCGCAAGCGCCAGGCCCAAGGTCGTACTCGCCGCCTCGGGCGTGAGCAGTTTCGAAATGATCGGGAAGCCGACGTTATGCGCGGCACTGCCCAAGGTGTCGGCCATGGTCACCGCGAGCATGGCCGCGACCACAGGCGCCGAACGCAGGCCCTGCCGCAGCGCAAACCATTCACCGCGTTGCGGCTGTTCGCTGACATCGTTTTTTTCGAAACGCAGCGGCACGATCAGCAGCGCCGCGAGCACATAGGTCAGCGCATTGAGGGCGAAGACCGTTTCAAAACCAAAAGCAGCCACCAGCAACCCCGACACCAGACTGCCGCCGACCATCGCCGCAGAAGAAGCTGAAGTGATCCAGGCATTGGCCTTGAGCAATTGCGCCGGCGCGATCAAACGCGGCAACTGGCTGTTGAGGCCGATGGCGAACATCGAATTGCCCAGGCCGAGGCCGAAGGCAATCAACGGCAACAGCCATGCCTGCTGACTCGCCGGTGTGATCAACAGCAGCCCCAGCAGTGCGGCGCGCAACAGATCAAAAGCAATCAGCGGCGCGCGGCCCTGCCAGCGTCGGTAGAAGCGCGTGCCGATCAGACTGGCGAAGATTCCGCCACCGACACGGCTGGCAAGGAAAACGCCGACGCTCATGGCGCTGTTGCTCAGCAGGTAGACGTAGGTGGCCAGCGCGACCATGTTGAGGAAGGCGCCGAAATCGGAGATCAGCCGGGCGGTTACGATCAGGTGGATGTTGCGTGGGGTGGTCACATTCAGTCCTTGAGTGTGGTTGGAGCGCTGGACAGTAGACGCGAATAAGCCAGGATCCGAAAGCCCCCTCACCCTAGCCCTCTCCCAAAGGGAGAGGGGACCGATCGGGGGATATTTGGGAGATACACCGACCTGAACGTTTT
>NZ_WBRZ01000180.1:0-11694 GCF_008923895.1 Pseudomonas sp. GXM4 | reverse complement strand
CATAGAACTACCCATTGGTAAACACTCTGCTGTCATGTTCAAGACAGCGACAGAAAAGTTGAAAAAGGAAAAGGATCAGATAGCGACTGTGGCTGTTGCCGACATTCGCAGAACATCGCCATCCGGAATGTTTTCGGTTTTTCGTTTCCGCCGGGCCATTACCATGCGATCCGCATAAATCGCTGCCGCCTCAATGACGTGGCCAGCGTTATGATCAGTACCGGCATGCTTCAAGATATACTTGCCAGCAATATCGTCCCAGAATGCCCGTTCATCTTCATATAAAGTCATGATTTATCCTTGTTGTTTTCAAGTTGTTCGCATCCTGCGAGCAACTTGAAATTAAGACAAAGACAAAAGCGAAACAATACTGGCAGGCAGCTTGAGTTGATTCAAAGTGAAACTAGGCGAACAGTTCGCCCTGCAGTTCATCGAGTAATGCCTGGATCGCATCCAGCCGTTGCTGTGGGTCGTCGAGTTGCAGCAGATCGATCTTGTCCTCTTCGGCAAAAGGCAACAGATAGGCAAGCTGATTGGCCAGCGCCTGTTGCCCGGCGGCTTCGGTGCCCATGTTCAACGCCTCGACCATCGGGTGTTCGGCCAGCGCCTTGAGCAGCGCGACCAGGTCGGCGTCCTCGTCCTGCAACGGTTGCTCGGGCTCGTCATCGAGCCACTCGACGTCGGCCAGAATCAGTTGATCGCGCTGCACTTCGGTGCGCAGCACAGTGAAGCGCCGTCCGCCTTGCACGCGAATGCCGAGCAAGCCGTTGTCCTGTTGCTCGAAATCGGTGATCCGCGCCTCGCAACCGACCATTGCGAAACCTTCTGGTGCCACACCGACTTCGCTGCCCTCAAGGATGCACACCACACCGAAACCGACGCCCTGCTTCATGCAGCGGCCGATCATGTCGAGGTAGCGCGCCTCGAAGATCTGCAGATCGAGGTTGCAGCCGGGGAACAGCACCGTGTTCAGCGGGAAAAGCGGCAGACTCATAGACATATCCTTACACCACCATCGACACCGCCAACGGCAGGAACACCGCCGTGGCCACGCCCATCAGACTCATTGCCAGCGCGGCGAACGCGCCGCACTCGTCGTTTTCCTGCATCGCCACCGCCGTGCCGACCGCATGCGCGGTCATGCCCAGCGCCATGCCGCGCGCTTCGGGGCTGTGCACGCCGAGGCGGGTCAGCAGCGCCGGGCCGAAGATCGCGCCAATCACCCCGGTGATCAGCACGAACACCGCGGCCAGCGCCGCCACGCCGCCGATCTGCTCGGCGACCAGCATGGCGATCGGCGAGGTCACCGATTTCGGCGCCATGGTCATCAGGATCATGTGATCGGCACCGAACCACCAGCCCAGCGCCACACCCATGCCCGTTGCGACCACCCCGCCTATCACCAGCGTAGTAAAAATCGGCCAGAACAATTGGCGGATGCGCCGCAGATTCAAATAGAGCGGCACCGCCAGCGCCACCGTGGCCGGCCCCAGCAGAATGCTGAGGATCTCGGTGCTCTTGCGGTACTCCGCGTAAGTCAGGCCGCAGCCGACCAGCACACCGATCACCAACAACATGGAGACCAGCACCGGTTGCAGAAAGATCCAGCGGGTTTTCTCGAACGCCGCCAGCACCAGTTGATAGGCGCCGAGGGTGATGCCAATGCCGAACAGCGGATGATGAATCACCGACGCCCACGCGCCTTGCCAGTCAAACAGCATCAGGACTCCTCCGCCGGCGGCGCGTGACGTTTGACCAGCCGCTGCATGAGCACGCCGGCAAAGGCCATCGACAGAATCAGCGAGACCACCAGCGCGCCGACAATCGCCCAGAAATCCGCAGCAATCGCCGTGGCATACACCATCACGCCCACTGCCGGCGGCACCAGCAGCAACGGTAGATAACGCAGCAGACTGCCCGCTGCCTGATTCAACGGCTCGCCGACTTCACCGCGAATGATCAGGAACACCAGCAACAGCAGCAGCCCGATGATCGGCCCCGGCAATATCGGCAACAGCAAATGATTGAGCGCGGTGCCAAGCAATTGGAACAGCACCAGCAGGGTCAGGCCACGTAACAACATCCGACATCTCCGTCTTACATTTTCAGCCAGCAGGGGCTCGGCATTATAAGCATGCCGGCGCTATGGACCGGCATTCGCCAAAAGCATGGTCGGTTGACCTGAGCAAATCGCCATGATGATCTACAGTGGTTCGCAGGCCGGTCAAATCCGCCCCCTGAAAAACTATAAAACCGATGAACCCAAGGAGAGTCTCAATGCCCTATGTTCCCGTTGCAGAGCTCAAAGATTATGTCGGCAAGGAACTTGGACGTTCCGAATGGCTCACCATCGATCAGGAGCGCATCAACCTGTTCGCCGAAGCCACCGGTGATTTTCAGTTCATTCACGTCGATCCGGTCAAGGCTGCGCAAACGCCGTTTGGCAGCACGATTGCCCATGGTTTCCTGTCGCTGTCGCTGATGCCAAAACTGATGGAAGACATCCTCGTGCTGCCCGAAGGCGTGAAGATGGTCGTCAACTATGGCCTGGACAGCGTGCGTTTCATCCAGCCGGTCAAGGTCAACTCGAAAGTCCGACTGAAGGTCGACATGGTCGAAGTCACCGAGAAAAAACCCGGCCAGTGGTTGCTCAAGGCTACCGCGACACTGGAGATAGAAGGCTCGGACAAACCGGCCTACATCGCCGAGCCGCTGTCACTCTGCTTCGTCTGATCATCCCGGATGCGAAGCAGCGCACGCTGTTTCGCGTCACGTCTGTATATATGCGACGCATAGCTGCGGCATACTCGGTCGCCTAATTGCCCGGATCCCGCTATGCGCTCAATCGCTCGACTTGCACCCCTTGCCCTGACCCTGATCCTCACCGCTTGCGGCGACGGCGAATCGCTGTTGCCGCCGGATGCGCGCCTGCCCGATGGCGGACGCTATCGCGGTGACTTGGTCGACGGCTTGCTGCAAGGTCAGGGCCGCGTCGACTACCCCAACGGCAGCTGGTACGCCGGGGAGTTCGACAAGGGTCAGTGGCACGGGCAGGGCGAATGGCATGGCAGCAACGGCGAGGTCTATCGCGGCCAGTTCCAGCAAGGGCTGTTTGATGGTCAGGGCAGCCTGAGCACCAATGCCAGCAGTTACACCGGTGGCTTCAAGCAGGGCCGGCGCGATGGCGAAGGCACGCTGAAAGAAAACGGCATGACCTATCGCGGCGAGTTCAAGGCTGACCAGTATTCCGGCCTCGGCCGACTGGAAATGGACGACGGCAGCTCCTATCAAGGCCAGTTCGCCCACGGCAAACCCAACGGCGAAGGCCAGCGCGGCGATGCCAGCGGCAATTCGTTCAGCGGGCATTTCGTCAACGGCCAACTGGAAGGCAACGGCACCTACAATAGCGCCGACGGCGATATCTACGTCGGCGGTTTCAAGAACAATCAACTGCACGGCAAGGGCCGCTACGAGAACGCCGACGGCGACGTCTGGCTCGGCCAGTTCAAGGAAGGCGCGCTGACCGGCAAGGGCGAATTGATCGGCGCGGATGGCAGCCATTACATCGGTGTGTTCAATGACTGGCGCTTCACCGGCCAGGGCCGTTTGAACCTCGCCGATGGCAGCTTCTACATCGGCGGCTTCGACAACGACAGCTATTCAGGACGCGGCACTCTGGTGCTGACCGATGGCAGCGTGCTCAGTGGCACCTGGATCAACGGCCAACGCGTGCGCGACGCCGACGGCAAATTGCTCCCCGACACCCTCGAACTCGGTTTGCTCGCCCAAGGCCGGTTGCTGAAGGACGCACTGGCGGCGATTCCCGCTTCGACTCCGGCAGTCGAGTTGTACACCCTGACCCTTGGCGGCGACGGCAAGCAAAGCGTGTTCCTGCGTGAATCAGACTACGTCGCCAACATGCTCAACACGCGCTTCGGCGCCTTCGGCCAGATCCGTCTGGTCAATCATCGCGATCATCTCGGCGACCGGCCGATGGCCACCCGCGAAAATCTGCGCCGCGCCGCGCAAGCCCTTGCCGAACGCAGCGGGCCGGAAGATCTGCTGTTCATTTATCTGACCAGCCACGGCACCGCCGAGCATGAACTGGTGCTCGATCAGCCGCGCATGGAACTGGCCGATCTGCCGGCCGATGAACTCGCCGCCGTGCTCGCGCCGCTGAAGCATCGCGACAAGGTCATCGTGATTTCCTCGTGCTATTCCGGCGGTTTCATCCCGGCGCTGAAAGACGAACGCACGCTGATCATGACCGCCTCGCGCGCCGATCGGGTGTCGTTCGGTTGCTCGGAAGAAGCCAACTTCACTTATTTCGGCGATGCGCTGTTTGCCCAGGCACTGAACCAGACTGACGACCTTGAGCAGGCATTCAAACTGGCCAAGGCGACCGTTGCCGAACGTGAGCTGGCCGACGGCTTCGAAGCCTCGGAGCCGCAGATCTGGGCACCGAAAACCGTGCTGTCGCACTGGCAACTGCTACGAAAACAGCAAGCACGCAAAGCTTTGCACAGCAGCGCATTGAACGACGCGGCGAAAAAAGGCAACTAAGCTGAACAGTATCAAGGGAGAGACACTATGTACTTGACGCCTCAGCACGTATTGCTTGCCGGAGCCACCGGACTGACCGGTGAACATCTGCTCGACCGTTTGCTCAACGAGCCAACGATTACCCGTGTCCTCGCCCCTTCACGCCGGCCGCTGGCCGAGCATCCGCATCTGGAAAACCCGGTCGGCGACCCGCAGGCGTTTCTGCCGCAGCTCAGTGGCCGGGTCGATATCGCCTACTGCTGCCTCGGCACGACGATCAAACAGGCAGGTTCCGAAGAAGCCTTTCGCGCGGTGGATCTGGACATGGTCGTGGCGTTTGCCAAGCGCGCCCGGGAGATGGGCGCACGGCACCTGATCGTGATCAGTGCGATTGGCGCCGATCCGAATTCCTCGGTGTTCTACAACCGGGTCAAGGGTGAAATGGAACAGGCCCTGCGCGCGCAGAACTGGCCGCAGCTGACCATCTGCCGACCTTCGCTGTTACTCGGCGAACGCACCGAACCGCGTCTGGTCGAGCAACTCGCCGGGCCGTTGTCGAAGCTGATTCCGGGCAAATACCACGGCATCGAAGCGTGCCAGTTGGCGCGAGCGATGTGGCGCCTGGCGCTGGAAGAACAGGATGGCGTGCGGGTGATCGAATCGGATGAACTGAGGAAGCTCGGCAAATAATCCATCCACCCATGATGATCGTTCCCACGCTCTGCGTGGGAATGCAGCCATGGACGCTCTGCGTCCTAAAAAGCGTGACGCGGAGCGTCACAGGATGCGTTACCACGCAGAGCGTGGGAACGATCAGTCGCTACAATCCACCAGTCGCTTGAAAACCTACGCCAATCACGGTGAGCAACGACAACGGCAACAACAGCGTATCGAGCAACGCACTGGCCGGCAGGTCCACGCCCGGATAGCTCGGCGGTTCGGCACCGAACCGGTCCATCGCACAGCAGCCGCCGTTCAACGCATACAAATCCAGCCGCGTCCCGGCGTACACCACCGGTGCGCCGGGTTTGGCTGCATCCAGCGTGCGCACGGTAGCGCATCCAGCCAATTGCAGCGCCAGCACAAGCACCAGCAGCTTATTCATCGCTGCTCAGGTGATGCTCGCCCCAACGCGGCAGCATGTCCTGCGGGATGCCGAGCAGATTGAGGATCCGCGCCACAACGAAGTCGATCAGGTCATCGATGGTCTGCGGCTGGTGATAGAAGCCCGGCGAGGCCGGCAGAATCGTCACGCCCAGATTCGACAGCTTGAGCATGTGCTCCAGATGAATGCTCGAGTACGGCGCCTCGCGCGGCACCAGAATCAACTGACGGCGCTCTTTCAGGGTGACGTCCGCCGCGCGCTCGATCAGGTTGTTGCAGGCGCCGGTGGCAATCGCCGACAGCGTGCCGGTCGAACACGGCACCACCACCATGGCTGCCGGCGCGCCGGAGCCGGAGGCTACCGGCGACATCCAGTCTTCCTTGCCATACACGCGAATCTGCCCGGCAGCGGCGCCGGTGTATTCGGTCAGAAAGGCCTGCATCATCTGCGGTTTGTTCGGCAGGGACACGTCGGTCTCGGTGGCCATTACCAGTTGCGCAGCCTTGGAGATCAGGAAGTGCACTTCGCGATCCTCGCGCACCAGGCAATCGAGCAGGCGCAAACCGTACTGCGCGCCCGAAGCACCGGTCATCGCCAGGGTGATGCGTTCCGGGCCACCGGCCTGGGAAAAACTGTTCATTGCAGTGCCTCGGCGAGCTTGCCGTGCAGGCCGCCGAAGCCGCCGTTGCTCATGATCACCACGTGCGTGCCGGGCTGCGCCTGGCTCTTCACGCGTTCGATGATGCCTTCCAGCGAATCGCTGACGATTGACGGCACGGTGCACAGGGCAGCGGTCGCGCCAAGGTCCCAGCCGAGGTTGGCCGGGGCATACCAGATCACTTGATCGGCATCGACCACGCTGTCCGGCAGACCGTCACGGTGGGCGCCGAGCTTCATCGAATTGGAGCGCGGCTCGATGATCGCAATCAGCGGCGCGTCGCCGATGCGTTTGCGCAGGCCGTCGAGGGTGGTAGCGATGGCGGTCGGGTGATGGGCAAAGTCGTCGTAAATGGTGATGCCGCGCACCTCGGCGACTTTCTCCATGCGTCGTTTGACGTTCTTGAACGCGCTCAACCCGGCGATGCCCATGGACGGCACCACGCCAACATGACGCGCGGCGGCCAGAGCAGCCAGGGCGTTGGCGACGTTGTGTTGACCGGTCAATTCCCACTCGACGGTGCCCTGGGACACGCCTTCGAACATCACTTCGAACGCCGAGCCGTCCTCGCTGAGCAGCTTGACCTGCCACTGACCGCCGGCGCCGGTGGTTTGCACCGGGGTCCAGCAACCCATCTCGATCACGCGCTGCAACGCTGGCTCGGTGGTCGGGTGGATGACCAGACCTTCGCTCGGGATGGTGCGCACCAAGTGGTGGAACTGACGTTCGATGGCCGGCAGATCAGGGAAGATGTCGGCGTGATCGAATTCAAGGTTATTCAGGATCGCGGTGCGCGGACGGTAGTGGACGAACTTCGAGCGCTTGTCGAAGAACGCGCTGTCGTATTCATCAGCCTCGATGACAAAGAACGGTGTACCGCCCAGGCGCGCCGATACCGAAAAATTCTGCGGTACGCCGCCGATGAGGAAACCCGGGCTCATGCCGGCATGCTCCAGCACCCAAGCGAGCATGCTGCTGGTGGTGGTCTTGCCGTGCGTACCGGCCACGGCCAGCACCCAGCGCCCTTGCAGCACATGGTCAGCCAGCCACTGCGGGCCGGAGACGTACGGCAGGCCTTTGTTCAGCACATATTCCACCGCCGGGTTGCCACGGGACATGGCATTGCCGATCACCACCAGATCCGGCGCCGGATCGAGCTGCGCCGGGTCATAACCCTGCGTCAGCTGAATGCCCTGGGCCTCGAGCTGTGTGCTCATCGGCGGATAGACGTTGGCGTCGGAGCCGGTGACGTGATGGCCCAGCTCTTTGGCCAACACCGCCATCGAGCCCATGAAAGTCCCGCAGATACCCAGAATATGAATGTGCATAGTCGACCTCGTAAAACATGGCCGCAGGTTAGCGTAGGGAGGGGGAAATGGCACTCTTTAGCTGAGGGGCGGACCTGTTCGACCTGATCGTTCCCACGCTCTGCGTGGGAATGCAGCACGGGACGCTCTGCTTCCCAAAGCGGACGCGGAGCGTCCGGGGAGGCGTTACCACGCGGAGCGTGGGAACGATCCCGTCAGTCAGGCGGAGCGGGCGATGCCGTGCTTGCGAAGCTTTCTGTACAGCGTATTGCGGCTGACGCCCAGCTGTTCAGCGGTATGGCTCATATGCCAGCGTGTCTGCTCAAGCGCATTGAGCAATGCGACACGCTCGGCGTCATCCAGTGGCTGCGCGGCAATCTGCGCAGGCGCAGCCGCCGGTCGCGCCTGCCGAATCATCACCGGTAAATCCTCAACGCCGACCCGCCCGCCATCACACAACGCCGCCAGGGTGCGCAGGACATTGCGCAACTGCCGCACATTGCCCGGCCAATCGAACGCCAGCAGCGCCTGCCGCGCGGCTTCGTCGATCAGAATCGTTTCGCCTCCCGCCTCCTCCGCCAGGAGAAAATCCAGCAACTGCGATTTATCACTGCGCTCGCGCAACGCCGGCAACGCCACTTCCAGCCCGTTCAAGCGGTAATACAGGTCTTCACGGAAACTGCCGTCCTCGACCCGCTCGAGCAAATTGCGGTGCGTCGCACTGATGATGCGCACGTCCACCGCTTGCGGCTCGCCGCCAATCGGCACCACTTGCCGATCTTCCAGCACACGCAGCAAGCGCGTCTGCAACGCCAGTGGCATGTCGCCGATTTCGTCGAGGAACAAGGTGCCGCCATCGGCCTGTTGCAGCTTGCCGCGCATGCCGTCCTTGCGCGCGCCGGTGAAGCTGCCGCCGCGATAGCCGAACAGTTCGCTCTCGATCAGGCTTTCCGGAATGGCCGCGCAATTGAGTGCGACGAAGGCATTGCCGCAGCGCTGGCTGGCCTGGTGCACAGCCTTGGCGAACGCCTCTTTGCCCGAGCCGGTTTCGCCGTTGATCAACAGCGGCACGTCGCGCTCGAACACGCGCAGGGCTTTGCGAAATTCCGCCTGCAACGCTTCATCGCCGAGGCAGATGCCGGACAGGCGTGGCGCTGGAGCAGTGATTGGCGTTGGAACAATGGCTGTCGGCTTGCGCGATTCGCCGCGCAACACGGCAAACAGATGCCGGCCATCACGGGTGCGCAGCGGCCAACTGGCGCTGGCGTTGGCACTCGCGCGGCCAAGCAGGTCATCCAGCGAACAATCGAAAAACGCTTCCACCGGTTTACCGAGCAAACCACCGCGAATATGCCCGAGCAGGTTCAGCGCGCTCTGGTTGACTGCGCTGATCCGCCCTTCGCCGTCAAACGCCAGCAGCCCTTCACTGAACAGGCCAACGGACTCGGCCTGCAGATGAAAACGCAGCAACCATTGATTATCGAAACAGCGCAGGAAGTAGCAGCTCTCGATCATCTTCGCCGACAGATTGACCAGCGCCATGGTGTGGAACTGGCTCTGCCGCGAGACGTCCGGCCGCGCCGAAGAGACATCGAGTACCGCCAGCAATTCACCATGGGGATCGAACACCGGGCTCGCCGAGCAGGTCAGCCCGGTGTGGCGGCCGCGAAAGTGTTCGTCCTGGTGAATGGTCAGCGCCTGACGCTCGACCAGGCAGGTACCGATGCCGTTGGTGCCTTCGCAGGCTTCGCTCCAGTCAGCACCTAGCCAGAGCCCGGCACGTTCGAAAATCTTCCGTTCGGCCGGTGCGGTGACGCAGTTGAGGATCACACCGCGCGCGTCAGTCAGCAGCACCGCATGGCCGGCGCCGGAGAGCTGCTGATGCAGGCTGCTCATCTCGGTGCCGGCGATTTGCAGCACTTGTTGCAGACGTTCGCGACTTTCCAGTACTCGGCCATGCTCAAGCACGGTCGGCGCCATGGTCACAGAAGGATCGAGGTGATAGTCCTCAAGGCAACGCAGCCACGAACGGGCGATCGACGGATCGGCGCCGGGGCCGTGCACGTGCGGTTTGCCCTGGGTGACGGTGAGAACCTGGCGGGCATGGCGACTCAAATGGTTGTCGTGCATTTCTTATTGTTCTCCCCGAGAGGTCGACGCAATCCTGTGTAGGAGCTGCCGCAGGCTGCGATCTTTTGATCTTGAAAAACAAAAGCAAAAGATCGCAGCCTTCGGCAGCTCCTACCGGATTGCTGTTGGCTGAGGATCCCTCAGCCACCCGCGCATTGCAATGCTGGCAAGACCGCCCGGTCACGGGCTGTGCCGCAAGCGGTACAAATTGTCACGGGCGCTGTACCGAAACCGTCACGGCGCCACTCCATTCGTCCGAGACAAACCGGCCAAGCCCTTGATTTGCCTGACCTGCACGGCAGTGGCCCGGCCCTTGCTCTACGCTTATAGCAAGCGCACTTGCGCGTTTCTCTAATAAGTACAAAGCCAAGGAGAACATCATCATGCGTTACGCCCACCCCGGTACTGACGGCGCCAAAGTCTCGTTCAAGAGCAAGTACGGCAACTACATCGGCGGCGAGTTCGTCGCGCCGGTCAAAGGCCAGTACTTCACCAATACCTCGCCAGTCAATGGCCAGCCAATTGCCGAATTCCCCCGCTCCACCGCCGAAGACATCGACAAGGCGCTGGATGCTGCCCACGCCGCCGCCGATGCGTGGGGCGCCACTTCGGTGCAGGCGCGCTCACTGATCCTGCTGAAAATCGCCGACCGCATCGAAGAAAACCTCGAACTGCTGGCGATCACTGAAACCTGGGACAACGGCAAAGCCATCCGCGAAACCCTCAACGCCGACATCCCCCTGGCCGCTGACCATTTCCGTTATTTCGCCGGTTGCCTGCGCGCTCAGGAAGGCAGCGCTGCGGAAATCGACGGTAACACCGTGGCCTACCACATTCATGAACCGCTGGGCGTGGTCGGCCAGATCATTCCGTGGAACTTCCCGCTGCTGATGGCCGCGTGGAAACTCGCGCCAGCGCTGGCCGCCGGTAACTGCGTGGTGCTCAAGCCTGCCGAGCAAACCCCGCTGGGCATCTGCGTGCTGATGGAACTGATCGGCGACCTGCTGCCGCCGGGCGTGCTCAACGTCGTGCAGGGCTTCGGCAAAGAAGCCGGCGAAGCACTGGCGACCAGCAAACGCATCGCCAAGATTGCCTTCACCGGCTCGACCCCGGTCGGCTCGCACATCATGAAATGCGCAGCGGAAAACATTATTCCATCGACCGTCGAACTGGGCGGCAAGTCGCCGAACATCTTCTTCGAAGACATCATGCAAGCTGAGCCGAGCTTCATCGAAAAAGCCGCCGAAGGTCTGGTGCTGGCATTCTTCAACCAGGGCGAAGTGTGCACCTGCCCTTCCCGCGCGCTGGTGCAGGAATCGATCTATGACGAATTCATGCAGGCAGTGATGAAGAAAGTCAGCCAGATCAAACGTGGCGATCCGCTGGACACCGACACCATGGTCGGCGCCCAAGCGTCGGAGCAGCAATTCGACAAGATCCTCTCGTACCTGGAAATCGCCAAGGGCGAAGGCGCGGAACTGTTGACCGGCGGCAAGGTGGAAAAACTCGAGGGCAGCCTGGCCACCGGTTATTACATCCAGCCGACCCTGCTCAAGGGCACTAACAAGATGCGCGTGTTCCAGGAAGAAATCTTCGGCCCGGTGGTGAGCATCACCACTTTCAAGGACGAAGCCGAAGCCCTGGCGATTGCCAACGACACCGAGTTCGGCCTCGGCGCCGGCCTGTGGACCCGCGACATCAACCGCGCCTACCGCATGGGCCGGGCGATCAAGGCCGGTCGCGTGTGGACCAACTGCTACCACCTCTATCCGGCGCATGCCGCATTCGGCGGTTACAAGAAGTCCGGCGTCGGGCGTGAAACCCACAAAATGATGCTCGACCATTATCAGCAGACCAAGAACCTGCTGGTGAGCTACGACATCAATCCGTTGGGATTCTTCTGATCCTGCAATGCTGATCGTTCCCACGCTCCGCGTGGGAATGCCTCAACG
>NZ_WBRZ01000018.1:0-40921 GCF_008923895.1 Pseudomonas sp. GXM4 | reverse complement strand
GCCGAGGTTGGTGATCGCCGTGAGAACTTCTGCTATCGAGCCAAACTCCCGATCAACCCCCGGAAACCCAGGTCGCTTCAACACCAGCACCGGCACTCCCCGCTCACGCGCCACCTCCAGCTTCGGCTCAGTCGCGCTGCTGCCGCTGTTCTTGCTGATCAATACATCGATCTGCCTGCGCTCGAACAGCGCGCGCTCGTCTTCCAGCAGAAACGGCCCACGGGCGCCGATCACTTCGCAGCGCGCGTTGCCGGGATAGACGTCGAGGGCGCGCAGGGTCCAGAACTGGTGGGCGGGGATTTCGTCGAGGTGTTGCAGCGGTTCGCGGCCGAGGGTGAACAGCGGGCGGTGGAACGGTTCCAGCGCAGTGATCAGTTCAGCCCAGTCAGCCACCTCACGCCAGTCATCGCCCGCTTGCGGTTGCCACGCCGGGCGACGCAAGGCCCAGCAGGGGATGCTGGCGAGCTGTGCTGCGCGGGCGGCGTTGGCGCTGATTTGTGCGGCGTACGGGTGTGTAGCGTCGAGCAGCAGATCGACGCCTTCATCGGCGATGAACTGCGCCAGACCCTCAGCGCCGCCATAGCCGCCGACCCGAACCTGGCAGCGCAAATCGCTCGGCACCCGGCCAACGCCGGCGAGGCTGTAGATATGTTGCGGGCCGAGCGTGCGGGCAATCGCCAGCGCTTCAGTGACACCGCCGAGCAACAGGATCCGTTTCATGCAAAACCTCCGGCGTGGCCGACAATCCCGCCTTGACGATCAATGGCAAACACCTCGACCTGCACCTGCGCCGGCACTACGCTGCGAGCGAAATTCAGCGCATGGCGACAAACCTCATCTCCCAAAGCAATGCCCGCCGCGCTGGCCATGGCCAAGGCTTGTTGGCTGGTATTGGCTTCGCGAATGCCTTGTTGCAATGCCGCATCCGCGCCAATCGCCGCCGCCCACTCGGCCAGTTGCGGCAAGTCGATGCTCGAATGCCGTGAGTGCAGATCCATATGCCCGGCGGCGAGTTTGCTGATCTTGCCGAAGCCGCCGCACAGGCTGAGTTTATCCACAGGTACTTTGCGCAGATGCTTGAGCACCGCGCCGACAAAGTCACCCATCTCGATCAGGGCAATTTCCGGCAGGTCGTAGACCCGGCGCATGGTGTCTTCGCTGGCGTTGCCGGTGCACGCGGCGATGTGCAGATAGCCGTTGGTTTTCGCCACGTCGATGCCCTGATGGATCGAGGCGATGTAGGCGGCGCAGGAAAACGGTCGGACGATGCCGCTGGTACCGAGGATCGACAGGCCGCCAAGAATGCCCAGCCGTGGATTCATGGTTTTCAGCGCCAGTTCTGCGCCGCCCTCGACATTGACTGTAACCTCGAAGCCGCCACCGTAGCCGGTTTCGGCGGCGAGCAAGGCCAGGTGATCGCTGATCATCTTGCGCGGCACCGGATTGATCGCCGGTTCGCCGACGGCCAATACCAGGCCGGGTCGGGTCACCGTGCCGACGCCGACACCGGCGTTGAAGCGAATTCCCGGTTCGGCTGACAGGCGCACCTGTGAATAGAGCAGGGCACCGTGGGTGACGTCAGGGTCATCGCCGGCATCCTTGATCGTCCCGGCTTCGGCGCCGCCCGCGCTCAGGCGACAGAACTCCAGGCGCATCTGCACCTGTTTGCCCTTGGGCAAAGTGATGTGCACCGCGTCGGCAGCGATGCCGGCGAGCAACAGGCGCGCGGCGGCGAGGCTGGTGGCGGTGGCGCAGCTGCCGGTGGTGAGGCCGCTGCGCAGGGGCGCGGGTTGTTCGGCGGTTTCGTCACGCATCGAGGGCTTTGACCAGTTCCAGCAGGGTGATCGGCAACGCCTGACGCCAGGTATCGAACTCGCCGAGCGGCTGCGCCTGGGCGACATGGATGCGCGTCAGCTCACCGCCGTATTGTTCGCGCCAATGCATCAGGGTGACTTCGCTTTGCAGGGTCACGGCGTTGGCCACCAGACGGCCGCCGGGCTTGAGCCGGTCCCAGCAGGTCTCGAATACACCCTCACGGGTGACGCCGCCGCCGATAAAAACAGCGTCCGGCCGTTCGAGGTTATCCAGTGCTTGCGGCGCCTTGCCACGAATCAGTTGCAGGCCGGGTACGCCCAGCGCATCGCGGTTGTGTTCGATCAATTGCTGACGGCCCTCGTCGGCCTCGACCGCCATGGCACGACAGCTCGGGTGCGCACGCATCCACTCGATGCCGATCGAGCCGCTGCCGGCGCCGACATCCCAGAGCAGTTCGCCGGGTTTCGGCGCCAGGCGGGCGAGGGTGATGGCGCGCACATCGCGCTTGGTCAACTGGCCGTCGTGACGGAACGCCGAATCGGGTAAGCCGGCGAGGCGCGACAGGCCGGCAACACCGGGGTCGGCCAGGCACTCGACAGCGACGACATTGAGGTCGGCGACCGCCAGGTCGTCCCATTCGCTGGCGCGGCGTTCGATCCGCCGCTCGGCGTCGCCGCCCAGATGTTCCAGAACAGTCATGCGACTTGCGCCGAAACCACGTTCGCACAGCAATTGCGCAACGGCGGCCGGGCTGCTGCCGTCATTGCTCAGCAGCAACAGACGCACGCCGCTGAACAGATGCGCATTGAGCGCCGCCAGCGGACGCGCCACCAGCGACACAACCGTCACCTCCTGCAACGGCCAGCCCAGGCGCGCCGCCGCCAGTGCGCAGGACGAAGGCGCGGGAATGATCGACATTTCGGCGCTCGGCACCTGCCGCGCCAGACTGGCACCGACGCCGTAAAACATCGGATCACCGCTGGCCAGCACGCAGACCGGCTCGCCACGCGACTCGAGCACCGGCGCGAGGGAAAACGGACTCGGCCACAATTGCCGCTCGCCGTCGATGCACGGCGGCAGCAGATCCAGCTGACGCTGGCCGCCGACGATCCGCGAAGCGCCCAGCAGAGCACGCCGGGCATTCTTGCCCAGGCCCTTGAAGCCGTCTTCACCGATTCCCACGATCGTCAGCCAGGGTGACATCTATATTCCTCAAAACGTGGCGTTCCGACGGGCAGACTTTTCATGCCGCCGGACAAAGCAGGCATAATACCGCGCCTTCGCCCGCGAAGCGCTTCTGCCACACAACCGGTCAGCCCCTTGAACGAACGCCCGATGTCCACTGCCTTACGCCCCTCGGCCTGCCCGGGGTTGCTGCGTATCGTCCAGGCACTGGACGGCGGTATCTGTCGAATCAAGCTTGATGGCGGTTCGATCAGTGCCGATCGGGCCGATGCGGTGGCCGCTGCCGCCGAGGAGTTTGCCAGTGGCGCGATCGAAGCGACCAATCGCGGCAATCTGCAGATTCGTGGTATCGGTGCGCAATCGGCGGCGCTGATCGAGCGCTTGCTGACCGCTGGCCTCGGGCCAAAGAACGCCGCCGGCGATGATGTGCGCAATCTGATGCTCAGCCCGGCCGCCGGCATCGATCGGCAGATGCTGGTCGACACCCGCCCGCTCGCAGGGCAAATCCTCGACACCTTGCAAAGTCATCCGCGCTTCCATGAGTTGAGCGCCAAGTTCGCCGTGCAGCTCGATGGCGGCGAAGCGCTAGCGATGCTCGAGCATCCGCATGATCTGTGCTTGTCGGCATTCGAGCGTGACGGCGGTGTCCTCTGGGCATTCGGTCTGGCCGGTTGCCCGATCGATCGGCCTCTCGGCGCTGTGACCCAGGACGACGCTCACGCGCTGGTGGTCGCCGTGCTGGAACTGTTCCTCGACCTGGCCCAACCCGAGCAGACGCGCATGCGCCATCTGCTCGACGAGTTGCCCAGGCTCGCTTTTCTTGAATCGTTGCGCGAGCGCGTATCGCTCAAGGCAATCAGCAATTGGCAGCGCCCGGCGTCGGCAGACGCGCTGCACATCGGCGCTCATCAGCAGAATACGCAAGGTCGCTGCTACGTCGGCGCGGTGCCGCCACTGGGCCGACTTGATCCGGCGATGCTGCGTGGCGCGGCGCAACTGGCCCGACAGTCTGGCGATGGCAGTCTGCGCTTCACGCCGTGGCAGAGCCTGCTGCTGCCGAACGTGAAAGCCACGGATACCGACAACGTGCTTGAGCAGTTGCGGGCGTTGGGCCTGTTGACGACCGAGGCCGAACCACTGGCTCGCCTGATCGCCTGCACCGGCGCCGATGGCTGCGGCAAAGGCCTTGCCGACACCAAACAGGATGCCCGGCAACTGGCACCTTTGCTGCCCGCAGGGCTCAGCGTGCACCTGTCGGGCTGCTCGCGCTCCTGCGCCGCCGCCCATTGCGCGCCAGCCACGCTGCTGGCGGTCGCCCACGGTCATTACGACCTCTATTTTCGCGATGCAGCACAGCCCGGATTCGGCACGCTGCACGCCTGCAACCTTACTATTGAAGCGGCCGCGACCCTGCTCGACGCCCGCTCCCGGAGCCCCCTTGATGCTTGATTACATCCGCGACGGTCAGGAGATCTATCGCAACTCCTTCGCGATCATTCGCCGCGAGGCCAATCTGGCGCGCATTCCCGCCGATCTGGAAAAACTTGCGGTGCGGGTGATCCACGCCTGCGGCATGGTCGAGGCCGTCGACGGTCTGCAATTTTCCGAAGGCGCGGGCAAGGCCGGGCGCGATGCACTGGCGGCCGGTGCGCCGATTCTCTGCGACGCGCGGATGGTCTCCGAAGGCGTGACCCGCACGCGTCTGCCGGCCCATAACCTAGTGATCTGCACTTTGCGCGACGACAGCGTGCCGGAGCTTGCTCGTGAGCTGGGCAACACCCGCTCGGCCGCCGCGCTGGAACTGTGGCGCCCGCACCTCGAAGGCAGTGTGGTGGTGATCGGCAACGCACCGACCGCGCTGTTCTACTTGCTGGAGATGCTCGACGCCGGCGCGCCGAAACCGGCACTGATCCTCGGCTTCCCCGTGGGTTTTGTCGGCGCTGCCGAATCGAAAGCGGCACTGGCCGCCGACAGTCGCGGCGTGCCGTTCGTGATCATGCAAGGCCGGCTGGGCGGCAGTGCCATGGCCGCCGCCGCCGTCAATGCCCTCGCCACGGAGATCGAATGATGCAGGCCAAAGGACGTCTGATCGGCCTCGGTGTCGGCCCCGGTGATCCGGAACTGATCACTGTCAAAGCCTTGCGCCTGCTGCGCGAATCGCCAGTGGTCGCGTATTTCGTGGCCAAGGGCAAGAAGGGCAATGCGTTCGGCATCATCGAGGCGCATCTGGTCGAGGCGCAGAATCTGCTGCCGCTGGTGTATCCGGTGACCACCGAAGCGTTGCCGGCACCGCTGTCGTATGAACAGGTCATCAGCGATTTCTACGACGAAGCCGCTGTGGCGGTCGCCGAGCATCTGGACGCCGGCCGCGACGTGGCGGTGATCTGCGAAGGCGACCCGTTCTTCTACGGCTCCTACATGTATTTGCATGATCGTCTCGCCAGCCGTTATGAGGCCGAAGTGGTGCCGGGCGTGTGCTCGATGCTCGGCGGCGCTTCGGTGCTCGGCGCGCCGCTGGTGTATCGCAATCAGAGCCTGTCGGTGCTTTCCGGCGTGCTGCCCCATGAAGAATTGAAGCGGCGTCTGGCCGATGCCGATGCGGCGGTGATCATGAAACTGGGGCGCAACTTTCCCAAGGTGCGTCAGGTGCTGGAAGAACTCGGCCTCGCCGAGCGCGCGTTGTATGTCGAGCGCGCGACCATGGCCAACCAGAAGATCGTGCCGATGGATCAGGTCGAGCCGATGTCCTCGCCGTACTTCTCGCTGATCATCGTCCCGGGCGAACGGTGGCAAGGTTGATGAACCAAGCGACTCCCGCCATCGTCATTCTCGGCCAGGGCAGCCTCGCCACGGCGCGGCGCATTCAGCAGGTCTATCCGGCGGCGCAGGTCCATGGCCTTGCCGGACGGGTTGAAGGCGCCGACAGCCGCTATGAGGAATTCGGCGCGACCCTGCGCGCGTTGTATCAGCAGGACACGCCGATCATTGCCCTGTGCGCGGCCGGCATTGTGATTCGCACCTTGGCGCCGCTGTTGCTGGAGAAAGGCGCCGAACCCGCCGTGCTGGCGGTGGCCGAAGACGGCAGCGCGGTGGTGCCATTGCTGGGTGGACTCGGTGGGGTCAATGTCATGGCCCGGGAGATCGCGGCGGCGTTGCAAGTGGCGCCGGCGATCACCACCAGCGGCGAATTGCGCTTTGGCACCTGCCTGCTCAATCCGCCAAGCGGCTACGCACTGGCGGATCTGGAGTCGGGCAAACGCTTCGTTTCCGACCTGCTCGCCGGGCACAGCGTGCGCATCGAAGGCGCGGCGCCATGGCTGGATCAGGCGCAGTTGCCGCAGGATCCGCAGGCGCAGCGGTCGATTCATGTGAGCAGTGCGCAGCGGGTGGCCAGCGCCGATGAATTGCTGATTTACCCGCGCAGTGTGGCGGTGGCAGTGAGCGCTGACGTGGCGGATCTGCCGAACGCCATTCGCGCTGCGTTGCAACAGGCCAGTGTCGCCTTGCCGGCACTGGCGTGTCTGGTGGCAGCGGACGCTGAAATGGCCGCATCGAATCTGCGCGAGGCTGCGCTCGAGTTGGGCGTGCCGCTGCGCTTCGTCGCAGCGCAAAACGATCTTCAGGCGTTGGCCCGGGTTGCAGTGCCTGCGGCGAAGGTGATCAGCGCAGAACATCTGGCGATCGCGATTGCCGAGCAACCGCTGGACGTCGCGCAGATCGGCCGTCCGCGTGGTCGCCTCGCGGTCATTGGCCTTGGCCCCGGCGCCGCCGAACTGATGGTGCCCGCGGTGAAAGCCGAACTGGCCCGCGCCACCGATGTGCTGGGCTATGAAACCTACGTGCGCATGGCCGGCCCGTTCCGCGACGATCAGGTGCAGCACTGCACCGACAATCGTGAAGAAATGCAGCGTGCGCGCCATGCCTTCCGCCTCGCTGCCGAGGGACGCTCGGTGATCGTGGTTTCCTCGGGCGACCCGGGCGTATTCGCCATGGCCGCTGCGGTGCTCGAAGCCCTGCACGAATCGGGCGATCCGGCGTGGCACAGCGTCGATCTGCAAATCCTCCCGGGCGTTTCCGCCTCGCTGGCTACTGCGGCTCAGGCCGGTGCGCCGCTGGGCCACGACTTCTGCGTGATGTCGCTGTCGGACAACCTCAAGCCGTGGTCGATCATCGAAAAGCGTCTGGATCTGGCCGCCGAAGCGGATCTGGCCCTGGCGTTCTACAACCCGATTTCCCGGGCGCGCCCGTGGCAGTTGGGCCGGGCGCTGGAGATCGTTGCGCAGCACCGCTTGCCTGAAACACCGGTGGTGCTCGGTCGGGACATCGGCCGGCCGGGGCAGACGCTGCGCACCACGACCCTGGGCGCATTGACACCGGAACAGGTGGACATGCGCACCATGGTGTTGATCGGCTCTTCGACCACTTGCACCTTCGCCCGTGCCGGGGGCGGTGAATGGGTGTACACGCCGCGTTGGTATGGTGAAAAACCGCTTTCCTGAAAAACCCTCCGCTCATGCAATTCTCAGCGACGGGAAAGTTTGAGCGGTTGTAAGTCCGATTGAAGTTTCAATTGTTTTCCACCAGCAATAAACAATGGTCATGTCCCACAGGGCAGGACCATTTTTTATGCCTGACGGTCGCGCCAGTCCGATAATTATTACGCTGCCGTTACAACGTACTGCTCCCGGTGTTATCAGATATTGCCGGGGACAAGCTTTGTATTCCTTGTTGTTTGTGTGGCGCGTATTAGCCCACTAGGGTGCTGTGTTCATAGCACTTGTCGAGTGTCGTTCAAATCAATTTACCGCTCTGCAGCGGCGCAAGAGTGCGCGCGTCAATGGGCCATTTAATAAACAAGGAGTGTGTAATGGCTTTGAAAAACGATTATTCGTTCGGGCGAGCGTTCGTATCTGCGCAAGAGTATTCGGTGATCTCCAGGGCGTTACGGGAGTTCTCTGCCTCGGCGCAGTACCAAGCGCTTAACGACTGTTACCGGCAAGCCAGTCAAACGACCGATCCGGTGTCGTTGTTGACCCTGGCGAGCTTGTTTCAAGAGCAACTTGCAGCGCTGCTCAAACGCAAGAAAACCCCTGTCCCGGTGGCTGTCGATGACATTGCGCGAGGGCTGCAACGTTATCTGTCACGGCTTTCGACGACCGTGGAAATGTTGTCGGGGCTGACCCGGCCGGTTCCGAAGGTCATCCATTTCGTTTGGGTTGGCGGCAGCGAAGTCGGTGTCAATCAGCGCGATTACATGAATATCTGGCGCCAGGTGATGGCGGCGGAGGGTTACCGCTTCAACCTTTGGTACGACAGCGATGCGTTGCTGGCTTTCGAGATGAACCGGGTCATTCTCGACAGTGCCAAGGCTGATGCGATGGCGTCCGGTGGCGCTGCACTCAAGCATGCCGGGCGACTGGCGACGATGATTGAAGACCGCGCACGGGTGTTGAAACAGCATATGTTCGACTACCTCAGCCAGCCGAAGTGGAAGGGGCGAACCGATGAAGCACGCATCGATCTGATGGTGCGTGCTTATGGCAAGGACCGCGCGACGCTGCAGGCTTTTCGTCAGCGCTGCCTCGACAGCCATCTGGCGATGGTTGGCGCGGATCTGCAATTACGCGATGTATCTCACGCTTTTGCCGATGACTTGCTGGCGGACGTCTACCGTCGCGAAGTGTCGATGCGTGGCAATTTCGCTGCGGCGAGCGATGTAGTGCGCTTGCAGGCGGAACTTCGTGAAGGCGGGCGTTATACCGACATGGATTATCTGCCGCCACTGCTCGACAAGTTGGGCGGTGTCGATATCAGCGATTACAGCCAGACGCAGAAAATCGGTGTTCTGCAACTTCTATTGAACAATAACCCGCAGTTGATGCCTGGACGCGATCCACAGCATTACCCCGACAGAACCGACAGTCTTCCACAACAACATAAACAACTTCTCGAGGATTTTGCTCGCAGCAAACCCGACGTGCTTGAACTGTTCGTGCCGCCACAAACCGTGGAGGCCGGCGAGAACGGCTTTCGCATGGGGCTGCAAATCGGCGAAGAAATGAATGCACATTTCATCGCCCAGCCGGGCAGCGGCATGACGATGTCGATCATGCAAGTCATTCGGCTTAATTACGACGTGCTTACTGAAGTTGAAAGACGCATGGCCAACTCGGGATCCGGGTGGGCCGACAGTGAAACCCTGACCACGGTCGCTGCGGCAGTCATTGAAGAGATGTTGGTCAGGTCGAACTTCACCAACTGGAATGAAGCTTATGCCTACCAATTGCTCAAAGCGGTTGTCAGCTATTACCAGGACGGCATTCGTAATGACTCGGGGGGTACGGTAGCGCTCACCGGCCCGGGCGCGGCCCTCGCCGGATTGCATGAATACATCGAAGCCAATTGCGATCCGTATTTCACTCGTCAGGTGCTGGCGCAACAGCGTCTGCGCGAGGGCTATAACGTCAATACCGAAGAGGAAACCATTTCCGGCTGGATCGTCAGGGGCACGGAAAAAGACTGGCTGGAGATGGAACACGCCCGCTGGGCCGAGGGCAAGCTCAAATCCCGTTATGCCGGACGCTTGTCCGACCTGCTCAGCGATCGAAGCCTGACCTTCGAGCGCGGCTGGCCCGTTGTCGAAGGCAAACCGGTGCTGTTGACCGCGGTGCTGCAACGTTTGATGGATGATCTGGGCGAGCCGTTCATTCGAGCGATGCGAGACAAGCTGAGCGGGGAGGTTACCTTCGATCAAGCCGTGGTCATCGACTTCGACACCCGCCAGCAGGTGCTGGCGCAAGGGCCTGTCGTGGTGCCGACCTCCCGTGGCGCGGATTCTGTCAGCCATCTCAACGAACTGTTCAGCCGCATCGCCCACGGCACGCTGCCGCTGGAGCAACTGAGTCCCGCGATGCGGGTCGTGCTCGGGGGGATTTTCGGCGCGACGAGCGTGGACGATGGCGGGTTCGCCGATACCTGGCAACAGGTGCGCGACCTGGCCATCGCCACCGACCGCGACGGCACTTTCGCGCGCTACGATGCGATTGAAAAAGCCGTGCGCCAGCGCCGCTCGGCGGCGTTCGAGAACGGGCTGGAACGCGACCTGCCGACGGCCTCATCGACGACCCGCGAACTCAAGGTGCAAGCCATGTCCGAGCCGCTGACGCTGCGCCAGTGGGGCGAGCGTATCGGCCAGATCAAGCGCAGCGCCCGGCAGGAGTTTCGCACGCAGATCTTGCAGCGCAGCGGCCAGGTGCGTGACGTCTTTTTCAAGGCTGGCGCGGTGTCGGTCAAGCAGTTGCCGCAGGACCTGTTGCAGCACAACGCGGGCGACCCGGGGCGCCGCTGTTATCCGCTGGTGCTGCTGATGGGCGCCGCCGTTGCCGTCGGCGAGCCGGCGGAGCGGGCGTTGGTCGGGCATGTCGCCAACGCCGGCGCGAGTCCCGACGAACTTGGCTCGCGGGCGTTGCGCAGTGCGCTGGACGAACTGCGCGCCTTGCCCACGGGCGAGGTCGGCAGCGCTCGCGGCGTGCAACGCATGGACAGCATCATGGCTGCGCTTGACGCCAGTGCGGCACCTGCGGTGCTGCTGCTCGACACCGGCGACCACGCCCTGCTGCTGGCCAAAGTGCGAACCGGTGAGCACGCGGCCTATCGCTTCTACGACCCCAACTTTGCTCTCTATGGGTTTGCCGATGGTGCGCAGTTGCAGCGTGGCGTAGAGCATTATCTGAGCGCAGACGATAACGCGCTGGCGAAGCTTTATGGTCTGGGCGATGCGGCCAATGCGCCATTCAACGTGATCGAACTGGACACCTCGGCGATCGCCGAACGCAGGCTGTCATCGGATCTGCGCGTAGACAGTTTTCTGCACAACGTTGCACTGGCCGATCCGCAGGGAGCGTCGATCTGGCACAAACAAGCGTTGGCCCGCACCCGATCTCTGGGCGAAAACGCTCGACTGGGCGCCAGTCTCGCGCAACTGGATGCACGCTACTGGGCCAGCGAGTTCGAGCAGGCGACCGAGCGCTTGCGCCTTGAGCACAAGGTGGCGGGTGATTACGTGCCCTTGTTCGACACCCTCAGAAGCAACGCCGACGGCGGCCACAGCATTACCCTGATCGATCCGCGCAATGCGCAAAACACCCTGACGGTGATCACCCGCGATTCGCGCTTTCAGAAACTCAGGCAATACGTCGAACGACTCGTGCAGGGCGGTGCGGCCAGGCCCGGGCAGACGGCTGACCACGACGGGGGCAGCCGGCTGAGTTTTGCCTTTGCGATCCAGACGCTGATCAGTGAAATGCGCCAGCGCGAGTACCGCGCTGGCGATACCGTGCCGGCGCTGACTGTTGCTCTGCAGATCCAGGTGTACGTCAGTTATGCACAGCTGGGCTTTGGTGTCGCCAGCGATGCTGTGCAGATCGTCCAGCTGGTGCGTCAGGTAGCAGCGGCCGAGCGGGCGTTGCAGCAGGGCTCATTCGCCGCACGCCTGGCAGGACAGGCCGCCACGGGGGTTGGTGTGGCATTTTCCGTGGCCAATATCGGCTTCGACATCTACAACCTGACGCAGGCAGAGAATCATGAGCAGCGAGCGCGGTTCTCCACGTCCCTGGCGTTCAACACGGCGGCGCTGGGTCTGGATCTTGTCGCCCTGGCGGCGGGCGGAACGGTGGCCGCGTTCGCCGCAGCGCTGGCTGTGCCGCTACTGGGCGTGGGGATCGGGGTGACCGCCATTGCCAGCAATCTCGGGCAGATCATGGACAAGGCTGCGGCCATCGGCGAGCACCTCTCGCAGATTCACGACGCTTATCAGCAGTCTTACGAACGCGCTGGTGCGGTCTTGCAGTTCCCCGCACTGGCCGTGATTACCGAGGTGGATCTGCACAGCAGAAGGGTGGCGTTCGAGGGGCAGAAGTTTTACCCCTGCAAGGGCAGTACGCTGGAGCTGCCGCAGTACGACGATGATCCAGCCAGGCGACATGCCGCGATCAACATCCCCAGAGCCTTTCAACGGCCTGCTGTCGGCAGCGTCTGGGGGACGTTGCCCGAGGCGCTGGTGCTGCCCTGTTCACCCGTCTGTTACTACGGCTACGAATATCAGCTCGGCAGCGCCGGGGCCGTGCCTTTTTCCACGACCCGCTATCCGCGGTTGCATGACCGCCTGGCACATCAGCTGGAATATGACGCGCTCGGTAACCGGGTGTTCTACCTGTTCAGTACGCCGTTTGCGCCGCACATACTCTACAAGCTGCATCCGGTCTTCATGGCCACGACCATCAAGGTGCAGTTGAGTGCTGAGGTCAGCCAACTGGTGGTTCCGGACCTGCCACCAGAGTGGCGCGAGAAGATTGCCTACCGGATCACCGCACCGCAGGGGCAATACCGGATTCGATTGGCGCCAGGCCTGCTGGCGGTGAATTTCGAACAAGCGCAGGGCTGGGAACGGGTGACATGGACGGTGCAAGCGTCCTGGGCCCGGGTGGAACAGGTCAGCTTTCGGGAAAAGCCACGGGACAGCATCGACAGCGCACCTGACATGCTGGTCGATGGCGTGGTGTTGAATCGTTTCGACGGTGTCATCGAGCTCGCCGAGGGACTGTTCCGGATCGACTGGACAGGCCTCAGCCTGCATCTGATCGGTGTTGTTCTCGACTACGAAAACAAAGCTGCGGATCAGCAGCGCAGCACCAACATGGCAGCCAGCGGCATCCCGGCGCCGGTTCTGCGCTATCTGCGCGCTCAGGTCACAAGCGGGCAATTGACCGCAGCGTATTTGCCGTTACGTAACTTCAGAGTGCCGTTCAATTCGCCCGGCCAGCCAGTGGTGACCACCGGCTATTACGACACTGCGCGGGATCGGGTGCTGTTCGCACGTAACCTGCCGCAGGAGGTCAACGAGGGCGTGGTTCTGGCAGGCGTCAGCGCGGGCCATGCGTGGTTTTATCATCCCGATCATCCATCGCTATGGCGGGTCGATGTGCTGACCGGCACCGTCCAGCATCGCTACCGGCTGAGAAATCCGCGTATGGGATCGACGATCATTGGCTGCCAACAACAAGCCGATGGTGCGCTGCGGATTGCGCAGAAGCTGACGGCAGAAGCGTTGCATGGCACTACCACCATCGAGTATCGGATCACCGCTCAGCATGTGGAACTGACGGCTTGCAAGATCACTTTTGCGGCAGAGGATTATCGGTTCGAACCGCGCGAAGCGCTTCGACAAATCGATGCCCCGTTCAGGCGCGAATCGCCAGACGCGCCCGCCAGCAGCGGCTGGGCTTATGCTCCGTTCATTGTCGTGGAAGGCTATGCCGGGTTGCGGCTGCGCGACCGGGCCTGGCTGAACAAGGCGACGGGCAAGTGCATTCAGGCCGGGCAGGACCGTTCCTGGCCCGAGGACTTGTTGATGCTGACGCCGTCCAATCCTGAAAACAACGCAGTGCTGTTCTATAGCCCGCAGGAGCGGACGATCAGCCGCGGCATCGAACCCCGGGTCGGGCATTGGCAGAATGTGGTGATCGAACACGATGTGGTGGAGGTCACTCAGACCAATCAGCGTTTCATCGCGACCAAGGCGGACGGCCGACTGTTCGAAATCGATATCGTCGACGTGCCGGCAGCGGCAGCGATCGACGACGCGATTGTGTTTCAGTACGGGGTACCTTCCCTTGCCCACAGAAGCGATGAGGCGTGGCTCGATCAGGCCGATAAGCCGTCGATTCTCCGCTTCGCCGGTGTCGGGCCGCGCTGGCTGCAGCGACATCCCGATTGGTTGAGCGCATTGCCCGCGCTGGCCACGAAAGCGCCGTTGCTGCCGTTGCCGATCTTCGGTTTACGTGATGTGGCAGGTCAGGCGTTCCTGGCGGCATGGTGTGTCGATGGCAGAATCGCTGTGGCTGATATCGGTCAGGGCAAGGAGCTGGCGCTGCTCGGTCTGACCCCGGATAACAGCGCGGTCTGGTTGCTTGAAATCAGCACCGGACAACTTTATCGCCAGCCGCTGGTGGCGATCGAAGCACTGCGGGGAGTGTTTGCCGAGGACCATCGCTTGCTGAAACCGCAGGCGCTCGACAGGCCTGAAAAGGTCTGGACGTCATGGACTTTTGCTGAGGTGCGACGCCAGGGTGAAGGGCTGGTCGCGCAGACCCTCGACGGGGTGCATCTGCAATTGCTGGATAACCAGCCGGCAGTGATCGTTGGCGTGGAAAATCGCTGGTCTCATGTGCCGGGTCAGAGTGATGAACAGTTACGTGCGCGCCTGCGAGCATTGTTGTACGGGCATGCCCACGCGCCTGTCGTACAAGTGGCAAGTGCAACCGGACGCTATCTGTATTACCTGCCGCAACTTGACCGGCTGTTCGATCTGGCCGGGCGCAGTGACGGACAGTGGTCGGCATTTCTCGGTACGCGCGGGTCGAAGCAGCCGATGCTGTTCGACCCGGTCGACCAGTTGATTTTCAGCGCCGGCCCGAACGACGGCGTCTGGCTGCCCGGCAGTTATGCCCATCGCGACGCCGAAGTCCTGGCGCTTGAGGTGGGTGATGACATGACAGAGATCGAGCCATTGCTGCCCGAAGGCGTCGCCAGGCTGCTGCTGGCTTACGGTGCGCAGACCTCGGGTTATCGGCTGTCGCAAGCGTCCTTCCAGCGCCTGGACTGCATCGTGGTCGATGGACGACAGGCTACAGATGCTGAAACGGCAGAACCTTGCCTGCTGGATCTGGATCTGGACGAATGCGGGCATTGGTGGATGTCACGGGTCGATGACGATGTGGTACTGACCGATCCGGACTCCGGGCACAGTCTGATCGTGCGCAATTTCGACGGACAACGCCCACTGCTAGTGATGCTGCCCATCGCCGGGCGGCCACATACCTTGACGCTGGCTCAAGGGCTGCAAGCCTTCGCCACTGCGCGCGGTGTCGAGGCCACGGTCAGCCTGACAACGGTGATCGCAGCGCTGCACTGAGGTCGCTCCGCACAGCAAAACGCCGCGAACGGTGACCGTACGCGGCGTTTAGTTGTGGCGGTTGCGCTGCGACAATGCTCAAGGCACCAGATAACCCTTCACACCGGTAAAGATGATTTGCGCTGCCAGCGCGCAAACGAACAATCCCATCAAGCGGCTGACAATCTGCAAGCCCTGATCGCCGAGAATCCGCTCGATGCGATTGGACAGGTACAGCACCACACCGACAGTGAAACTGGCCAGCGCAATACTCATGATTGCGGTGAGCTTGTCGTCCCAGTGCGGCTGGCTGACGCCCATTACCAGCAAGGCGCCGATCGTGCCGGGGCCGACCGTCAGCGGAATGGTCAGCGGCACGATGGTCACGTCCTGCTGCACATTGTCGGCCTGTACCGCCGGTTTGCCCTGAGCCATGCCCAGCGCGGAAATGAACAACACGCTGCCGGCACCGATGCGGAAGGCGTCCACGGTGATGCCGAAGACATCGAAAATAACCCGCCCGAACAAATACAGCAGAACACTGGAAATCAGTGTGGCGAGGGCGACCTTCCACGCCAGACGCCGCTGTTCCTTGCGCGAATAGCCACGGGTCAGGCTGATAAAGCAGGACAACACGAAGAACGGGCTGTAGAGCACCAGCATCTTCAGATAAACGCTGAACAACACATGGAGCATGATGCAAGCTCACTGGCGATGGAGTCGGGGGGAGTCTATCAGGCACCGGACAATCTGTCGGTTTACGACGGCTGGGTCGTGGCCCGGTTCTGCTGATCGCGTTCGGCGACCCAATGCTCGATCAGTTCACGCAGTTGCGACAGCTCGACCGGTTTGGACATGTGCCCGTCCATGCCGGCCTGGCGGGCGCGTTCTTTGTGTTCGGCGAGAATGTGCGCGGTGAGGGCGACGATCGGTGTGCGGATGCGCTGATTGCTGACTTCCCAGGCGCGCAGTTGCTGAGTGGCGGAGAAGCCATCGAGGATCGGCATTTCGCAGTCCATCAGCACCAGGTCGTAACGCTGGGCCTTCATCGCTTGCAGCGCTTCTTCGCCATTGCTCGCGGTGTCCGGTTGCAGATTGAGCTTGCCGAGCATGCCACGGATCACTTTGGTGGAAATGGTGTTGTCTTCGGCGACGAGGATGCGGAAGTCGCTCGGCACTTTCGCAGCAGTGGCCGCCGTAACGACTTGCGGCTGGAACACCACCTGGCCCTTGTTGCGTTGATTGAGTTCGTCCGCCAGCGTGGTCTTGAGCGTATAACCGGCCACCGGTTTGGCCAGAATCCGTTTGATCCCCGAATTGCGCGCAATAATCTTGCTCGGCGCGTTGCTGATGCCGGTGAGCATGATCAGCAGAATGTCGTGGTTCAGGCTCGGGTCTTCCTTGATCTTCGCTGCCAGTTGCATGCCGGTCATGCCGGGCATGTTCTGGTCGAGCAGAACCACGTCGAAGTAATCGCGCAGGTGCGCCTTGGTGCGCAGCAGCGCCAGCGCTTCCTTGCCCGACGGCACGGCGCTGACATTCAGGCCCCAGGCGCTGCATTGCTGTACCAGCACTTTGCGGCAGGTGTCGTTATCGTCGACTACCAGCACCCGCGCGCCTTGCAGCGGGCTGTCCAGATCGGATGTCGGGTGTTCGAGGCGATCCGGGTCCAGCGGCAGGGTCAGCCACAAGGTGCTGCCCTGAGTGGCGCCGCTCTTGATGCCGAACTCGCCCTGCATCAGACGGATCAGTTGGCGCGCAATCACCAGGCCGAGATTGCCGCCCAGGCGATTGGCCGAGAGAAAGTGCTTGCTGTGCAGTTCGGCGTGCAGCAGTGCTTCGCGCTCTTCCGGCTCCATCGGCACGCCGCTGTCCTGCACGGCAATGCGCAGGCGCGGTTTGCTGCTGCGCTCGTCCAGTGCAACGACGATCAGCACTTCGCCTTCTTCGGTTTTCTTCAGGGCGTTTTCCAGCAGGCTCAGCAAGGTCTGGCGCAGGCGCGTCGGATCGCCGCTGATTACCCGTGGCACTTGCGGCTGGATGAAGCTGATCAGCTCGACGTTCTGTTGCTCGGCCTTGGCCCGGTAGATGCTCAGGCAATCGTCGATCAGGGCGTTGAGGTCGAACTGCACGTCATCGAGTTCGATCTGCCCGGATTCGAGCTTGGAGATGTCGAGGATCTCATTGATCAGCGTCAGCAGTTCGTTGCCGGCGCTGTGGATGGTCTGCACGTAATCGCGTTGCTTGACCGACAGCGGCGTGCCCAGCAGCAGCTCGGTCATGCCCAGTACGCCGTTCATCGGTGTGCGGATTTCGTGGCTGATCTTGGCGAGGAATTCGGCTTTGGCGTTGATTTCGGCGTTGCTTGCCGCCAGGTCGCGGCTGATGCTGAAACGGCTTTCGGTGATGCTGCGCTGTCGCTCGCCCAAGGCAATGCTCATCAGCAGGCCGCTGATGCAGATGAACACCATCAGCGTCATGATCAGGCCTTGCGGCGTGACCAGTGTCAGCCCCAGCAGCGCCGGCAGGATAACCAGCGTGCCGATGTTGAACACGACCATGGCGGCGACGAACAGACGCGCCGGGCGGTAGCCTTTTTGCCAGTGATAGAAGCCCACCAGCAACATGCTCAGGCCGGCCAGTGCGACCAGGGCGTAGGTGATGATGTTCAGCGGCAAGGTGTTGACGAACAGCAGCAACAGGCTGCACGTGACGATCAACAGAATGTCGCCCCACAGCAGTTTGTTCAGCGCGTGCTGGCCCAGTGGCGCAAAGAAGCGCAGGGCGAACATCAAACCGGCTGGAGCCGTCAGCAGCAATGCCAGATAAGCGCCCGGCGTCTGAATGGCTTGCCAGTTCGGCAGCCACGGACCGGCGAGGTTGAGCAACAGGAACAGACTCAGCCCCAGCAGGCCCTCACAGATCGCCAGCCACAGACTGCTGCGCGAGCGCGAGTAGGCGTAACGCACCAGGTTGTGCAGCAGAAGCATGGCGAGGCAGCCGAACAGCAGGCCGAAAATCAGCGTCTGCTTCTGATCGGCGGCGCCTTCGATTGCCGCTTGCAGGGTGATGTGCGGGCGCAGCTGATGGCCGGAGACCATGCGTACGTAGACGTCCAGCGGTTTGTCGGCCTGGGGCAGCGGCAGCATGAAATCGCTGCTCGGCAATGGATGTTCGGCCTGGGGCCGTTCGTTGCCGGTATTGCGTTGCTCGATCAGCCGGTCGCCGTCGAGCACGTAGAGATTGAGTTGGGACAGGTCGGGGGCAAAGATGCGCAGCACTTGTTCGTGCTTGCCCGGCGCCAGTTTGAAGCGCAGCCACAGGGCGCCGTCGGGTTCGGCCGCAGTCAGGCGGTCAAGCTCGATGGGACTGAATTGATTGGTGTAGCGAGCGGAGCGGATGTCGCTCAGTTGCAGGATGCCCTGGTCGTCAAGCAATACCGACCAGCCACTGCCTTGCGCGGCCTGGGCCGGGAGCATGCAGAGCAAGGTCATCAGCGTGACGGTGAAGCTTATGGCAATCCTGAGCCAGCGCACGGCGAAATCCCTTCGTAGGTTGATGCCAGAATATAACGATGCGCGACGACCGAACAGCCCGGCGAGGAATGGCATCCCGCGCCGGGCCTGATGGATCGCTTACTCCTGGGTTTCGCCGCGTTCACGGGCAATGGCGCGGTAGCCGATGTCCTTGCGGTAGAAGCAGCCTTCCCAGTCGATGGCAGCGGCAAGTTTGTAGGCCTGCTGCTGAGCTTCACCGACGGTGGCGCCCATGGCAGTGGCACACAGTACACGACCACCGGCAGTAACGACCTGACCGTCCTTCAACGCGGTGCCGGCGTGGAAGACTTTGCCTTCCAGACCTGCCGCCGCGTCCAGACCGTTGATCGCTGCGCCTTTGGCGTAGTCGCCCGGGTAGCCGCCTGCAGCCAGCACGATGCCAACGCTCGGACGCGGATCCCACTGTGCTTCGATCTTGTCCAGCGCTTGCGCCAATGCGGCTTCGACCAGCAGCACCAGGCTCGATTGCAGACGCAGCATCACCGGTTGGGTTTCCGGATCGCCGAAGCGGCAGTTGAACTCGATAACCTTCGGATTGCCGGCCTTGTCGATCATCAGACCGGCATAGAGGAAACCAGTGTAGACGTTGCCTTCGTCGGCCATGCCGCGCACGGTCGGCCAGATCACCTGGTCCATCACGCGCTGATGCACGTCGGCGGTGACCACCGGGGCAGGGGAGTAGGCACCCATGCCACCGGTGTTCGGGCCGCTGTCGCCGTCGCCGACGCGTTTGTGGTCCTGGCTGGTGGCCATCGGCAGCACGTTCTTGCCGTCGACCATGACGATAAACGAAGCTTCTTCGCCGTCGAGGAACTCTTCGATCACCACACGCGAACCGGCATCGCCAAACGAGTTGCCGGCGAGCATGTCACGCACGGCGTCTTCGGCTTCGGCCAGGGTCATGGCGACGATTACGCCTTTGCCGGCAGCGAGGCCATCGGCCTTGATCACGATCGGCGCGCCTTTCTCACGCAGATAAGCCAGGGCCGGCTCGATCTCGGTGAAGTTCTGGTAATCGGCGGTCGGGATCTTATGGCGCGCGAGGAAATCCTTGGTGAAGGCTTTCGAGCCTTCCAGTTGCGCAGCACCGGCGGTCGGACCGAAGCAGTCCAGGCCACGGGAGCGGAACAGATCGACCACGCCAGCCACCAGCGGCACTTCCGGGCCGACGATGGTCAGGGAAACGTTTTTCTCGGCGAAGTCAGCCAGTTGCTCCAGCGCCAGCACGTCGATGGCGACGTTCTCGCACTTGGCTTCAGTGGCAGTGCCAGCGTTGCCCGGTGCAACGAAAACCTTCTGCACACGCGGATCCTGAGCCACTTTCCAGGCCAGAGCGTGTTCACGGCCACCGCTGCCAATGATCAAAACATTCAAAGAGAGACTCCTTCGGAGAAAGCTGCAAGCTACAAGCTGCAAGTAAGAGCGACTGCGTGGCGCTCAATTACAGCTTACGGCTTTGAATTAATAAGGCTGCAAGCTGCAAGAAGGAGCGACACCTGTCTGCTCTTTCTTGCAGCTTGCAGCTTGAAACTTGCGGCTGCTTCAATGACGGAAGTGGCGCATGCCGGTGAATACCATTGCGATGCCGGCTTCATCAGCAGCAGCAATCACTTCGTTGTCACGCATCGAGCCGCCCGGCTGGATCACCGCAGTGATGCCGACCTTGGCCGCATTGTCCAGACCGTCGCGGAACGGGAAGAATGCATCGGACGCCATGACCGAACCGGCCACCTGCAAACCGGCGTGCTCAGCCTTGATCGCAGCGATACGCGCTGAGTTGACGCGGCTCATCTGGCCGGCGCCGACACCGATGGTCTGGCGATTCTTGGCGTAGACAATGGCATTGGATTTGACGTATTTGGCGACTTTCCAGGCGAAGATCAGGTCGTGGATTTCCTGTTCGGTCGGCGCGCGCTTGGTCACCACTTTCAGGTCATCGGCGCTGATCATGCCGATATCGCGGCTCTGCACCAGCAGGCCACCGTTGACGCGCTTGTAATCCCAGGCAGCGGCGCGCTCAGCCGACCACTCGCCGCAGGCCAGCAGGCGTACGTTGGCTTTGGCGGCAACAATGGCACGAGCTTCTTCGCTGACCGATGGGGCGATGATCACTTCAACGAACTGACGCTCGACGATCGCTTTGGCGGTCTCGGCATCCAGTTCACGGTTGAAGGCGATGATGCCGCCGAACGCCGATTCGGTGTCGGTGGCGTAGGCCAGTTCGTAAGCCTGGCGGATGCCGCCTTCGGCGTCCGGGCTGACCGCCACGCCGCACGGGTTGGCGTGCTTGACGATCACGCAGGCTGGCTTGACGAAGCTCTTCACGCACTCCAGCGCAGCGTCGGTGTCGGCGACGTTGTTGTACGACAGTTCTTTGCCTTGCAGTTGGGTCGCGGTGGCGATGCCGACTTCGGCAGGCTTGGCTTCCACGTAGAACGCCGCGCTCTGGTGCGGGTTTTCGCCGTAGCGCATTTCCTGAGCCTTGATGAACTGGCTGTTGAAGGTGCGCGGGAATTCGCTGCGACCTTCAGTGCTCAAGGTTTCAGCGGCCTGGTTCACGGTGCCCATGTAGTTGGCGATCATGCCGTCATAGGCGGCGGTGTGTTCGAAGGCCTTGAGCATCAGGTCGAAACGCTGAGCGTAGGTCAGGCCGCCGGCCTTGAGGTTTTCCAGGACGTTGGCGTAATCGCTGGCATTCACCACGATGGCCACGTCTTTATGGTTTTTCGCTGCCGAACGGACCATGGTCGGCCCGCCGATATCGATGTTCTCGATGGCGGTCGGCAGGTCGCAGCCTGGCTTGTTGATGGTCGCTTCGAACGGGTACAGGTTGACCGCTACCAGATCGATCGGCTTGATGCCGTGCTCGTTCATGATCGCATCGTCAGTACCGCGACGACCGAGGATACCGCCGTGGATTTTCGGGTGCAGGGTTTTCACCCGACCGTCCATCATCTCGGCGAAACCGGTGTAATCCGCGACTTCCACTGCGGCAACGCCGTTGTCACGCAGCAGCTTGAACGTTCCGCCGGTGGAGAGGATCTCGACGCCCAGAGCTTCGAGCTCCTTGGCGAATTCGAGGATCCCGGTCTTGTCGGAAACGCTGATCAAGGCGCGGCGGATCGGCAGGCGGGTAGTCTGGTCGGTCATCTCAATTTCCATCAAAAGCAAAGGAAGTCAGCAAAAAAGGCGACCGTTTTTTACGCGGGCGCCTTTCTGGTTTGATTGAATGCTTACAGCAGATCGTACTGCTTGAGTTTCTTGCGCAGCGTGCCGCGGTTCAGTCCCAGCAGCTCACTGGCCTTGGTCTGGTTGCCCTTGACGTAGTTCATCACGCTTTCGAGCAGGGGCGCCTCGACTTCGGACAGCACCAGGTTGTACACATCCGTGACGGACGCGCCCTCAAGGTGGGCGAAATAATTGTGCAGCGCCTTCTCGACACTCCCGCGAAGGGTCTGACCTTCTTCGCTCGGCGTGTTGAGGTGCTGTTTCAAATTCACGTTGTCGCTCACGGGTGTTGTTCCACTCACTAAAGTCTCGGTCATCATCGTCATGCGGCCACCCCTTCTTCGTCCCCTGTCAGGCTCTTGTAACGCTCGGCGAAGAACTCCCGAACGTCGGCGCATTGTGTTTCCGTACCATCCAAACGATTGAAACGGGCGCGAAACTCCCTGGCGCCCGGCAAGGTTGCGAGATACCAGCCCACATGCTTGCGGGCAATGCGCACGCCCATCACGTCGCCATAGAAGGCGTGAAGGGCAGCCAGATGCTCCAGCAGGATGCGTTCCACTTCGCTCAGTTCCGGCGCGGGCAATTTCTCGCCGGTGCGCAGGAAGTGATCGATCTCGCGAAAAATCCATGGCCGCCCTTGAGCGGCACGGCCTATCAGCAGGCCATCGGCACCGGTCGCATCAAGCACGTATCGGGCCTTTTCCGGCGAATCGATATCGCCATTGGCAAACACCGGGATCGACACCGCCCGCTTGATCGCGGCAATCGTGTCGTACTCGGCTTCCCCTGTGTACAGATCGGCGCGCGTACGGCCATGTACGGCCAGCGCTGTGATCCCGGCCTGTTCGGCGATCTTCGCCACGTTCAGACCGTTCTTGTTCTCGCGATCCCAGCCCGTGCGGATCTTCAGGGTGACCGGCACATCAACCGCGGCCACTACGGCCTGCAGGATCTCGGTCACCAGTGCTTCGTCTTTCAGCAACGCGGAGCCGGCGGCCTTGTTGCAGACCTTCTTGGCCGGGCAACCCATGTTGATATCGATAATCTGTGCGCCCAGTTCGACGTTGGCCCGTGCCGCATCGGCCAGCATCTGCGCGTCGCCACCGGCAATCTGCACCGAGCGCGGCTCGGGATCGCCTTCGTGGATCATGCGCATGCGCGACTTGCGGGTATTCCACAGGCTCATGTCGCTGGTGACCATTTCCGAGACTACAAGCCCTGCGCCCAGACGCTTGCACAGCTGACGAAAGGGCTGGTCGGTGACGCCCGCCATCGGGGCGAGAATCAAACCGTTCTGCAATGTATATGGGCCGATGCGTACCGCCGACATAGGACTTCCCTGAAGTGGGGCCGGATCATGAGAGTTCGAAAAAGGGTGGGCATGATACCCGCTCTCGATGACTGGTTAAAGGCTGAATTGAACAAAATCTGAACAGTTATTCTGTTATCGCCAACGGTTTGGTCGGCCGCGATCAGTCAGAAAAATGCCGTCAATCCGGAAACGCTGAAGCGGTTCATTCCGGTGAGTGGAAGTTCAGGCTGTAATTCACCGCTTTCGGCCCCGGATCGAGAATATCCAGAGCGATGTGGATCGGCGTCTGCGGCGGCATTTCCGCGAGGCCTTCGAGATCGCCGCTCAGATACTCGCCGGGTTTGAAGCGACGACTGGCGATCAGATGACCGTTGAGGTCGGCAAAACGCAGTTCGAGCAAGGGGAACGGCTGGGAAAACGTCGCCCGGTTGTAAATGATCGCATCGACCACCAGCGCCCCGCTGAACTCGGGATGGCTGCGCACCACCAGGTTGCTGCTCTTGATTTTGCCGATATCGACTTTCGACGGCACGGTGCAGCCGATCTGCGGGCAGATCTGCTGGAACCATGGTCGGTATTGATCCTGCCGCGCCAGTTCCTCGAAATGATAGGAGATGTACTGAGCGGCAAGACCGCCGGCGGCCAGCAGCACCAGCACCAGCCACAGCAGGCGCCGGCCCCAAGGCGAACGGCGTTGCTGCCAGTCCAGTTGCAGCGGGTCGTCGGTCAGATCCTGCAGGACCTCGGCGCGCACGCCGGGCTCGGCCCGTTCGCGTTTTTTGCGCGGCGAAGTGATCAACGGCAGATCGTCGTCATCGCTGTCGTCGCTGGCCGAGAAGCGTTCGCGGCGGGCGGCCGGGTCAATCGGATCGTGCAGGCGCAGTTGCGGGATCGGCGGCTCGTCATCCAGATCCACCGGTTCGAGTGATAACGAGGGTTCGGTGCGCTCGGGTTCGAGGGTTTCGATGCCGTCGATATCCGGCTCGACATCCGGCGCTACGCTGCGCTCATCCGCAGGCTCGCTGAACAGGCTGTCAGGCCATGTGCCTTCGTCCGGTTCCGGGCTGTCGCGCCGGGCGCTCAAGGATTCTTCGCGGGTACGGCCGAATTCGGCGGCTGGTTGGATTTCACGCTGTTCGAGGCGGGCGAGTTCTTCGTCCAGATCGAGGCTGTCCAGATCCAGTTCCGACGCGCTCCATTGCTTCTGGCTGATGGCGCGCGGTGCGGGGATCTGTTCGACGACCGCAGAATCGCTGACAGGCGCGGGCGCTTCAGGCAGCGCTGGTGCGAGCGGCGTCACCGTGTCCTTGCCGGAATGTTGCTCGAGCAGCTGCTTGGCGGCATTGAACACTTGCAGGCAGGAGCCGCAACGAACCACGCCGCGCGCCACGCTCAACTGAGCATGGTTGACGCGGAAACTGGTCTGGCAATGCGGGCATTGGGTGACGAAACTGTCGGTCATGCGGCGATCCGGTTCAGGCAAGCGGTCATTTTAGCGCCGACGCCCGGTGATGCGCACCCAGCCGTCGCGATTGGCGATCGGGTCGAGCTCGAAGTCATGCGCATAAGCTGCCGCTACTTCTTCGCCCTGCTCGGCGAGGATGCCCGACAGCGCCAGGCGCCCACCGCTCTTGACCAGGCTGGACAGTTGCGGTGCCAGCGACACCAGCGGGCCGGCGAGAATGTTGGCCACCAGCACGTCGGCCGGAACCGGCGGCAGATCCTCGGGCAGGTACAGCGGGAACAGCTCATCGGCAATGTTGTTGCGCCCGGCGTTGTCGCGCGAGGCTTCCAGCGCTTGCACGTCGATGTCGGTGCCCACGGCTTCCTTGGCACCGAGCAGCAGGGCGGCAATCGCCAGAATCCCCGAGCCACAGCCGAAGTCGAGCACGTGGCAGTCTTTCAGATCCTGGCCGTCGAGCCATTCCAGGCACAGCGCGGTGGTCGGGTGGGTGCCGGTGCCGAACGCCAGGCCCGGGTCCAGCAGCAGATTGACTGCGTCAGGCTCGGGTGCGGCGTGCCAGCTCGGCACGATCCACAGACGCTGGCCGAAACGCATCGGCTCGAAACCGTCCATCCAGCTGCGTTCCCAGTCCTGATCTTCGATCACTTCGCTGTGATGTTCGGGCAACGGGCTGCCGGTCAGCAACTCCAGGTGGGCCAGCACCGGTTCCGGTTCGGTACCGCCTTCGAACAGCGCCAGCAAGTGGGTGTGCGACCACAGCGGCGTGGTGTTGAGTTCCGGTTCGAAGATCGGCTGGTCTTCGGCGTCCATGAAAGTCACCGACACGGCGCCGACTTCGAGGAATGCGTCCTCGTAGGTTTCGGCTTGTTCCGGGGTGATGGCGAGACGGACTTGCAGCCAAGGCATGGCGGGCACCTTTGAAAATCTGTGGGGCAGCCCGAAGCTGCAAAAGCGCGCAGTTTACGCCAGGTCGCCGGCAAAGTGGACACACCGCTTGGCTGTTACACATTCGCGGCCGCGATATACATATGTATGGCCTGAGCACTTTTGTCGGCAAATAGAGTGAGCGCTCATCTCTACGCAACAAAAGGCTGGACGACATGGCGGATCAACAAGGAACTGTAGAAGAAAAACCACCGATGGCCGCTGCGTCTACGGGGTCGGTGCAGGAGATCCTGCTGCGCATCACGCGCTGGCAGGTGATGATCGACAAGCGCTTGAACAGCCAGATGACGTTGCTCGAGGCGCTGGAGCACTTCGCATTGACTGAACTGCGCAGGCATTACCCGGACGGTCATTTCGCCCCGGGCTTTGTGGTTGCCCTGCTTGACGCCATTCTGCAAAAGCTTATCGACGGCCGGCCAGTCATGTTCCTGGCGCTCCAGGACGCGCCATTTCGCTGGCCTGGAGGTGCCGATCCCGGTTTGCCGTCCAGCCGTCATGAGCATGTGATCCGGACGGTGGATAGCGTTTCGTTGCACTTTCTCGACCAGTATAAAAAATACCTGCGAGAACATTGGGCGACAAAAGGGCGAGAGGCGTTGTTCGATCGCCTGATCAAACGCAAGCTGCGGCGCTATATCAAGGACATCGAGTTGCTGTTGCGCCGTGACCAACTGGCTGGCCTGACACTGGATCAATTACGCAGCAAAATCGACCGGGTTCAGGCCCGCAGCACGCGTCGGTACCGATTGACCGCCCTGGCAACCGGTGCAGAAAAAAAGATTCTCGAGGCGCATTCCTTTGCGCAACTGCCGTCATGGATGAAGGCGCTGAAGGAGCCGGATCGCGCCTTGTTGCGTGATTATCAGGAGCAGACCTCACTGGCCCAGGCAGCACTTGATGACCTGCTGCTGGGCTACGGCTCGTTGCGCGACTTTGCCCGCCAGCAGGCCATCGAATACATTCAGCTCAAGCTCGACATGACGGTTGAACCGGACCGGATCGACGTGCGGCTCAGATGGCGCTCGGCGGTCGGTGAGCCGACCCACAATCGCAGCCTCAGTGACCTGCTGGCATGCGGGCCGATCGGGCAGGACTTCGCAGCGGTACTGGAGATCAGCAGTCCTGCGCCATTGCGCAACCAGTCACTGAAGCCGACATTCATTGTCGACATGCTGGCGCAACAGGATTATCCGGCGGATTACCTGCGCGTTCTCGCCGAACAGTACGAGCGTATAGAGGTGCAAAAGGCACTTGTCGACTGGTTTGCCGCACGGCTTCGGCAGAGCGCATTCGTCGCGCGCTGCGCAGCTCATCTGTCGGACTCCGACCATGAGCGTCTGGAGCAGATGTGGTCTGGGCAAACCACAAAGAAACCGTTGCAAGTGGCCGCATTGACACTGCCCAACGGCATGCAATGCGCCGATCTTCTGGTGTTCTACCAGGCAGAGACTGAGCAAGCGGTGAATAACCTGGTGCTGTACGCGCCCAACAAGCCGGACGGTCAGGAGTGGGTCCGGTTGCCTTCGATCGCGGCGTTGACCGGCGAAGTATGGAGCTGGACGCAGAGCGAATCCGGTCGTGAGTATCTGTTGCAGCAGCTTTCGCCGGCTGCACATCACCCTGCACGGGATTATCTGTTGGCCGCTGCGGCCAGCCCCGCTCTCTGGGGCATGCAGAGTGACCTTCGCCGAGCGCCCCTGCCGTTCACCGAATGCGTCGAAGCCGCTGCAAAAATGGGCCTGGCAAACAACCTGCAGCGGGTCGAGCAGGACAACTCGCTGCGCTGGTACACGACGCTCGGGCTCGAAGCTCGCCGGCGCATCAGCAGCCTCAATCAGGAACTGATCGTTCATCAGCAGGTGTTCAACGAGCTGCTGGGCGGTTTCGAGGTTTTCGTCGATTTCGCCAGGCGCACGGTTGCCGCAGCGATCACGCCCTATATGCGCAGCAAGAACGTGCTGGAACCGGTCGATCCGGCCACTGTGTTGATCGATTACAACCCTGGCGTCGCTGACCGCAGGAAGCAGCAGGTAGCCACGCTGCTCGACCTGGCCATTCACGGCTACGATGACAACTCCGGCATCGAACATCCGAAAAGAGGCGTGCGATCGTCGGTTGGCCAGGATCTGAGCCAGGTGCGCAGCGCCGATCTGGCGCTGTATCTGCGCCGGGCGTGGCTGGGTGAAAAATACGCCAGCGAGATCCGTGGCAAATATCTCGACCCGCGTGATGCTGCCTACGAACCGCGTCGCTTTGCCTACCGCAACGTATTGCTGTCAAAGATGGACCGTGATTTGCGCGTGGCCAGAAGTCAGGCGCGATTGAGCGACGCGGTGTATTCAGCGCTGGTCCGTCAGGTCTCTCTGTTGAGCCAGGTGCCAGCGCCGGATACGCATTTTCCCGGCGCCAGCATGGTTGAAAGTGACGGCGTGTTCAGGTTCACCGTGCGCCATCACGTCGTGCTCGGGGTTTATGTCCTGACCTCGTTCAACCCCGAGCCGTCCTGGTGGCTGTACACGCCTGATGCGCCCGACGGCATTGTGGTGCGTGCGTATCAGTCACTGTTCGGCGACATCGCCGGCGCTTTGCATGACTACTTGATGGCGCGTACGCCGGTTGCCGCGCGCAGCATCGTGTCGCGCACCCTGTATGCGATTGCGGCAAAAAAACAACGCGTCGATACGCTGTACGAAGCGCAGCGCCTGATTGACGCGCGCAGCGAGTTCAACGCGTACATCGAGCGCGCGGTCACGGATGTGCAGGACATCACCACCAGCCGCGCGCAAATGATCGAACGCCAAGTGGTCAAGGGGCTGATGTTTGCAGCTGCACCGTTTTGCATGGTGTTCCCTCCGTTTGCCTTGCTGCTCGATGTCGTGTTCATCGCCGTCAGCGCCGGTCAGGCGGTCGCTGCGCATCTGGAGGGTGACGTCGATGGCGCGCTCGGCCACTGGCTGGAGGCGTCGTGGGGCGCGTTGTTCGCTATGGTCGGCGCCGGCAGTGCGATCAAGTGGCTGGGCGGTGCGGCCAGAAGTCTGAAGCACACCATGCGGCCGGTCTCGTTGTTGTCAGAGCGTCTGAACACCGTGGCTCCGCTGCGCAGGGAAGCGCTGCCGGCGATCCGGGAAGTACGCTTCCATGCCAGGCAGGCCGTCAGCAAGGCGCCCGAGCGTTTGCAAAAGGTGACCGAAGAAGGCGTCTTTTTCGGCACCTGGCGCAGCCCGCCCAGCGCTGCACAGCCGCAACCGGCCTATTACATTCGCAACAGAGGCAAGTATTTCCTGGTCAGGGAAAATCCGCATTTTGGTGGGCTGAGCCTGGTGGATGCCCGTCGCCCGACCGCCATCTATCAGCAACCGATTCGGCTTGCTCCGGGGGGCAAGTGGACACACGCCAGGGTCGGGCTCACGGGTGGCAACGTGCGCAACCTTGGGCGCGTGAGCGATTTGAATGATGCTTTTCCTGGAGGTGTCGAGCCCGTGCTGAACCGCGGCGCGCTGCAGGGCGAAGCGGTGGTGGCGCATTTTCGTCCGGGATCGCCAGATAACTACCTGTTTTCGTTGAATGCGCAGAGTTGCGTCATCGCCTCGCTGTATAACCCGACGACAAGGGTGGGGGCGGTCATTCATTTTGATCACAATATTCGCCCGTTGATCGAGCGAAGTGTCACGCAGGTGCTGGAGCGTCTGGGGGGCGCACCGCAGAACATTCGCGCCACGCTGGTGGGTGGCGACTGGCTGTCGGCGGGCGCTGACATCGGCAGTCCGGTCAGGCGCGTGTTGCGCGAACAGGGCCTGCAGCCGACCTGGGATTACTGGTCGTACTCGTCGTGCCTGGGCAACAGCTATGGCGTGGTGCTGAATCTGAGCAATGGAGTCTCGAGAGTGTTCAAGCATTCCCCTGGTCAGATTGGCAGGCTGTACGACCCGCTTATCGCCAGATCGAGCTATGCCAAGGACGGGCTCTCGGTACGTGCCCGACACTTTACGAGACGGTTCACCCGCAGGCCGTTACATGAAAACGCCGCAGGAGCGGTGGTCGATGATGCCGGCCTGCGGGCATCTGCCGCAATGGTCGAGCAGCAGGCGTTCTCCACGGTAATGCTCTGATGGGTTTGTTGCAGGCATAAAAAAACCCGATCCGCAGGGATCGGGTTTTTCATGCCGCTTCAGCCTTACGACTGTTTGGCCAGCTTGTGCTCGAGGTAGTGAATGTTCACACCGCCCTTGCAGAAGCCTTCGTCACGAACCAGGTCACGGTGCAGCGGGATGTTGGTCTTGATCCCGTCAACCACGATTTCGTCCAGGGCATTGCGCATGCGTGCCATGGCTTCGTCGCGGGTTGCGCCGTAAGTGATCAGCTTGCCGATCAGCGAGTCGTAGTTCGGTGGCACGGCATAACCGCTGTACAGGTGCGAATCGACGCGAACGCCGTTGCCGCCTGGAGCGTGGAAATGCTTGACCGTGCCCGGGCTCGGCATGAAGGTCTTCGGATCTTCAGCGTTGATCCGGCACTCCAGCGAGTGACCGCGGATGACCACGTCATCCTGAGTGAACGACAGCTTGTTGCCAGCGGCGATGCTGAGCATCTCCTTGACGATGTCGATACCGGTGACCATCTCCGAAACCGGGTGCTCCACCTGAACACGGGTGTTCATTTCGATGAAGTAGAAACGGCCGTTCTCGTAGAGGAACTCGAAAGTACCGGCGCCACGGTAGCCGATATCGATGCATGCCTTGACGCAGCGAGCCAATACTTCCTGGCGCGCCTTCTCGTCGATGCCCGGTGCTGGCGCTTCTTCGAGAACCTTCTGGTGCCGACGCTGCAGCGAGCAGTCGCGGTCGCCCAGGTGGATGGCGTGGCCCTGGCCGTCGGACAGTACCTGCACTTCGACGTGGCGCGGGTTGGTGAGGAATTTTTCCAGATAGACCATCGGGTTGCCGAACGCCGCGCCTGCTTCGGAGCGGGTCAGCTTCGCCGAGGCGATCAGGTCTTCTTCCTTGTGCACCACACGCATGCCGCGACCACCACCACCACCGGCGGCCTTGATGATCACCGGGTAGCCGACTTCACGACCGATGCGCAGCGCCGTTTCTTCGTCTTCCGGCAGCGGGCCGTCAGAACCAGGAACGGTCGGTACGCCTGCTTCGATCATCGCGTGCTTGGCCGATACCTTGTCGCCCATCAGGCGAATGGTGTCGGCTTTCGGGCCGATGAAGGCAAAGCCGGAGTTCTCGACCTGCTCGGCAAAATCGGCGTTTTCCGCGAGGAAACCGTAGCCTGGGTGAATGGCGGTAGCGCCGGTCACTTCAGCGGCAGCGATGATGGCCGGAATGTGCAGGTAAGACTGAGCGGCGGACGCCGGACCGATGCAGACGGATTCGTCTGCCAGACCCAGGTGCATCAGCTCTTTGTCGGCCTTGGAGTAAACGGCGACGGTCTTGATGCCCATCTCTTTGCAGGCACGCAGAATCCGCAGGGCGATCTCACCGCGGTTAGCGATCAGAACTTTTTCCAACTTCGCAGTCATCAAAGGCTCTCCGCGGTTCAAACGATGGTGAACAGCGGTTGGTCGTACTCAACCGGCTGGCCGTCTTCGACGAGGATGGATTCGATCACACCGCTGGTTTCAGCTTCGATGTGGTTCATCATCTTCATGGCTTCGACGATGCACAGGGTGTCGCCTTTCTTCACGGTCTGGCCGACTTCAACGAAGGCTGGCGAGGTTGGCGAAGATTTACGGTAGAAGGTGCCGACCATCGGCGAACGGGCAACGGTGCCGTTCAGCGCGGGTGCAGCAGCGGCAGCCGGAGCAGCGGCAGCGACTGGCGCGGCAGCAGGGGCAGCAGCCGGAGCCTGCATCGGGGCTGGCGCGTAGTACTGCTGCGCCGGGGTCTTGCTGTGGCGGCTGATGCGTACGGACTCTTCGCCTTCCTTGATCTCGAGCTCGTCGATGCCGGACTCTTCCAGCAATTCGATCAGTTTCTTAACTTTACGGATATCCATGAATCATCAACTCCCAAGGGTCGGTCAGGGGCGTATAGCTTGGTGTTCAAGCTGCTCTAGTGCGGCCTCCAGGGCCAGTCGGTAACCGCTGGCGCCAAGGCCGCAGATCACTCCTACCGCTACATCGGAGAAGTAGGAGTGATGGCGGAAAGGTTCGCGCTTGTGCACGTTGGACAAATGCACTTCGATGAATGGGATGCTCACTCCCAGCAGCGCGTCACGTAATGCGACACTTGTGTGCGTAAAAGCCGCCGGATTGATCAGAATGAAGTCCACGCCTTCACCGCGCGCAGCGTGGATGCGATCGATCAATTCGTACTCGGCGTTGCTTTGCAGATGCAGCAGATGATGGCCGGCTTCACGGGCGCGCCGCTCCAGATCCTGATTGATCTGCGCCAGGGTCGTCGACCCGTAGGTCCCCGGTTCCCGGGTGCCGAGCAGGTTCAGATTGGGGCCGTGCAGCACCAGTAGCGTCGCCATCTGCGTTGTCCTTGTTATCAATGAGCAGTCGTCAGAACCCGGCGACTATGCCGCAAAGCCTTTGTGACTGTCCAGTTCCATGCAATAGGCGGCACGATGGGCGATGTTTGCGCGAAATTTGTGACCGAGGATCAGGATCCGGTCACTTGTAATGACAGGGCCGCTGCCTTCGCAAGCAGGCTCGCTCCCACAGGGGTATGCATTCCAAAGTGGGAGCGAGCCTGCTGGCGAAGGTGGTATGTCAGACGCGGAAGGCCTGAACGGCCGTATGCAATTGGCCGCCGAGAACCAACAGATTCTCGCCCTGTTCGCGCCCTTGACCGATGCGCAGCAGGTTATCCCCACCCAATTGATGAATGCGCTCGCTGTGATCGCGGATCTCGCTGACCGCGCCACTTTGCTGCGCGGTGACATCGGCGATGCGCACGGCGGTGTCGGCGATGGTCTGGATCGCGCCGACGATTTTGTCCAATGCACCGTCGGCCGCTTGCGCCTGACTGGCCGTGGCTTCGGCGTGTTCGACCTGCGCGCGCATGCCTTCGACCGATTGCCGCGCGGCGGCCTGCAGGCCGGCGATCAGCGTCTGGATTTCTGCCGTGGCCCCAGCGGTACGTTGTGCCAGCGAGCGCACTTCCTCGGCGACCACGGCGAAACCACGGCCCATCTCCCCGGCGCGGGCCGCCTCGATTGCGGCGTTCAGGGCGAGCAGATTGGTCTGATCCGCAATCGAACGAATCACCGTCAGCACGCCGCCGATGGTTGCCGACTCTTCGGCCAGATGTTCGATCATCTGCGCATTGCCTTGAACTTCACCGACCAGCGCATGCAGCCCGGTGAGGCTCTGGCCGATTACAGCCTGCCCATGCTCGACGGCGAGACCGGCATGACGACTGGCGTCGGCAGCCTGACGGGCATCGCCGGCCACTTGCTGAATCGTTGCCTCGAGTTCCCCCAGCGAGTCGCGAATCAGCGCGGTGTCGCCGGCCTGATGTTCGGCGCCGCTGTGCAGGTCATTGCTCAGTTCCGCAAGGGTGCGGCTGCTGCCCGCGACTTGTTCGGCGTTGCCGCGAATGGTGCCGACCAGGTCCACCAGATAGGCACGCAAGCGGTTGAGCGAGGCTTCGATGTCGTGCAGTTCGCGGTTGGTCTTGCCCAGTTGGATGTCGCGACTGAAATCGCCTTCGGCCCAGGTCGACAGCGCCGGGGCGAGGTTGGTCAGGGTGCGGGCCAGGCGCCGCTGCAAGGTGTCGATGAGCAGGGCGATCAGCAGAATCAGGCCGATCATCACGCCTTGCATCAAGCGTACTTCGCCCTGAATCTGTCCGTGTTGCGCGCGTACCACCGGTTCGAGGCCGGCAATGGCGTGTTGCACGCTGGTGATTTTTTCGTGGGTGGCGGCGCTGAGATCGGCGCGTTTCTGGATCTGCTCGCGAGTGCGCACCAGTTCCGCCGGATAGCGGCCAAGCAAACTGTTCAGTTCGCGTTTGAGGGCGACACCGGCATCTTCGACGGCGGCTTTGTCGGTGTTTTCGATGCCCATCAACGCCGCGAAATCGTCACTGCTCGATTCGTTGCTGGCGACCACGCCGAGCAAGGGCAGGGCGTCGATGGCCTCGGCCTGGGCACGCATGTTGCTCACTTCGCGCTCGACATCGGCAGCCAGTTCACTGCGCCCGCTGCTGACCAGTTTGTCCCGCGCCAGCGACAGTTTGCCCAGATGCTGCGATGCGGCGAGCAGTGGCGCGAGGTAGGCGGCGTTGCCATTGGCGTAGGTGTTGAGCTGGTCGAGGCTGGCGCTGAGTTCGCGTTCGGCCTGCAACAGCAGCGCCTGCGGATCGCCGGCCAGTTTGCCGGCGGCGAGCAGTTCGGTTTTGCTGAACTCATCAAGGCTCGACAGGCTTGGCTGCACGGCGTCGGCCAGCGTCGGGGGCAGCTCATCCAGTTGCTTGTGCACGCTGTCGATAGCCTGGGCGGCGCTGCTCAGGCGCAGCGCGTCACCGCTGGCCAGATAATCCTCGACGTTGCGCGCCACTTCATTCTGAAATTGTTGCGACAGCCCCAAGTAACGCTCCATCAAAAGATAGGGGCGTTCGAGGGCTTTTTGCGACCACCACAGCGTGGCGCCAAGGGCCACGCAGACGGCGACCAGCAGCAAAGTGTTGAGATTGGTGAGCAACTTCAGGCGCATGACGGCTACCAACGGCAGAAATGGTAAGCGCCTGAATTTATTGCGGTTCCATTACAAGGTTATGACCGAATCAGTGGATTCCGATGAAAAAGTGGCACTTTGCTTTGACTGCCGCGCGGTCTGCACCCGATTGCGTCCTGCACCCTTGGCGCGGTACAGCGCCTCGTCGGCCTGGCTGGCCATCATCAGGCTGTCGGAGTCATCGCACATTTCCACCACGCCGGCGCTGAACGTGCACCACAGATCCTGCGGCTGCGCCGGGTAATGAATCTCGGCGAAGCGCTGGCGAATCTCGTCGAGGACTTTGTGCGCCGCGTCGATATCGGTGTCGGGCATGACGATGGCGAACTCTTCGCCGCCGTATCGGCCAATGAAATCGGTCTTGCGCAAACGCTGCTTGAGAAACAGTGCGAGGCTCTTGATCACCCGGTCACCCATCGGGTGGCCATGGCTGTCGTTGACCCGTTTGAAGTGGTCGATGTCGAGCATGGCAAAGCTCAGTGGCTTGTTCTCGCGGCGCGCGCGGAACGAGCAGTCTTCGAGCAATTGCAGAATATGCGTGTGGTTGTACAGGCCGGTGAGGCTGTCGCGGACCATCCGCGCCTTGAGATTTCGCGCCCGAGCGGCGCGGTTGCGCACAGTGGTGATCAGGTGTCGCGGTTTGATCGGCTTGGTCAGGAAGTCATCGCCGCCCTCGCTCATGGCGTCGAGCTGCTTGTCCAGATCGTCCTCGGCCGACAGGTAAATGATCGGCACGCTGACGTAGCGGTCGTTGTGACGAATGACTTTGGCCAGCTCGGTGCCGGTGCAGGCCGGCATATACATGTCGAGGATGATCAGGTCCGGCTGGAAATCCGCCAGTTCGGCCATTGCCTGAATCGGTTCGATCAGGGTGCGGGTGACAATCCCGGCGCTGTTGAGCAGGCGCTCGGTGTGCAGGGCCTGGGCGCGCGAGTCGTCGATGATCAGCACTTTATAAGGCTCGTACTGGGCGACGCAGGTCAGCACTTCGATTTTTTCCAGCAGGCTCGAGGCTTCAAGGGTGCCGGTGAGGAATTCCTGGCCACCGGCGCGCACGGCGGCGAGGCGGGTCGGGGTGTCGGTTTCGTGCAGGCTGAAGAACAGCAGCGGCAGCGGTTCTTCGAGGCCGACCTGAGCTTCGGCGGCGAGTTTCAGGCCGATGCCGGGGCCACTGAAATCCACGTCCATGACAATCGCCGCGGGCAAGCGCTCAACCATCGACGAGCGAAACGCCGCGACACTGTCCAGTGCCTGCGCGCTGAGGCCAAAGAATTCGAGCTGCTTGGCCAGGCGTTCGGCGCGGTCGTGATCCTGCAACATCACGTAGATCGGCTTGCGCAGCGGCGGCAGGAACGTCTGGTCGAGCTGATCACCATGGCGCAGGCCGGTGCGCGACAGGCGCTGCATCAAGCGATTCAGATCAGTGATCAGGCCGCTGCTGAGGCGCCCACGGTTGGCATCCACCGCTTGCAGCGACTGGCTGATGTGATGCGCCAACTGAGTGTGTTCCGGCTGTTCGAAGCGCTCGGCAAAACGCAGCAGACGCAGATTCGCCTCGCTCAGTTCGGCAAGATCGACGGTGGACCACTCACTGCGTTGCAGGCGCTGCCATATCTCAAGAATCTGACGTGCCTGATGAATTACCCGCTGGGCAAAGTGGTGCTTGAGACGCTCACGGCTGGGGTCTTCTGGCTCGGTCATATCCTGACTACTAGTTAGGGTGCATGCTGAGATCGACTGGTGGCTCTATGCTAGCACCTCTTTTCCCTTAGACGAGTGTCGTACGTCAATAATCTGCTGGACGACACGATTCAGTTTCTGACCGGGTGGTTTTGTTTTTACCTCTGATTTTGATCAAGTGCCCGCATGCTGGGGTTTTGCGAGCAATCCGGCCAGCGCTGTCGACATTTCACCGGCCTTGATGGACGGCGTCTGACAGCGCTTTCTGATTTTTCTTCTACGCGCTTTCACCGGCCCGGTTGGCTGGTACGGTTCAGGGATTCCCCTAGCTGCCGCCCTTCCATCATGAGCCAATGTTTCACCGAACTCGCCAGTGATGCTCAGCGCCTCAATCACAACATCAGGCCCATCGATGACTGCGCCTGCGGCGAAGAGTTGTTGTATGGCGAGCGGGTGCAGGTGACAGAGGTGCCAGTGCTGACCTGCCAATGCCTCTGGCGGCGCTATCAGCGCGCCGCCGAGGCAATTGTCGCCCCGAACGGCGTGCTGATTGCCGATCCGGTCGCGCGCAACCGAGCGATCAACGCGGCTTATGCCCGGTTGTGGTTGCACGACTCACGTTTTCAATGGGCGGGCCTGGCGGCGTTTGCCTCCAAGCAGGTCGGCTGTGGCTTGCTGCATGCGGCACAGAGTATCGAACGCATCCGCGAGGAATACGAAGCGCGGCAGCGGCTGCGAGACAGCCGACGCGAATCCGGATTGCTCACGCCGGAAAAAATGCCGGGACAGGCCGAAGACCTGCGTGAATATCAACAGGCTCAGGCGCGTAATCCGCTGTCTGTCATGGATGCCCGGGTGCCAGGTGAAGAGCTGTCGGTGGCCGAGCAACAGTTCCGGCATGTCTACGAAATGATGGCGATGGGTAATACCACGCTGTTTCTGGATGTTTATCCGTTGCATCAGTTCTATGCGGTGCGGGGATTGGCGGAGTTGAAGAAATGTCTTCGCGACCGGGAGAAGATTCAAGGGCATGCGAAGTGGCCTGTGCTTTGGCCGGTGGGCCAGGCAACACTCAAGTTTGGATATGTACGTCCTGAAATAGAGATGGCCTTTGAAGCTATAGACGCGGGGAGCGTTGCTGAAAGCGTGGAGCATTTGGCGTGGCACGAGCAGCGAAACATCCTCCAGCCGACCATTTACGAAAACAGCCACTTGGTTGCGCTTTTGCGCGGCAATCATTTTTCTTACGTCACCAACTTTCCTTCCGGCGTCGCTCAGGCCATCGAACTGACACTGACCAGCCAATGCCAGCGTGTCGATGATGGCCGCACCATTGATTTTGATAGCAGCCCGCTGGCGGATTTGTCCGATATCGACCAGCGAATGGAGTTTGTGCTGCGGGCGGCAAGTCGTTTTGATCTGTTGCTCAACGACAGCAACAAAGCGTTGTTGGCGCAGTCCATTCGCGAGATTGCGCTCAGGGAGGAGGGCTGATGAGCTTGCGCCTTGCTCAAATCGGCCGACGTCGGTGTGTGTGGTTTGCGATTTGTACCGTCGTTGCGCTGGCCACCTTGCGGCAATTGATGCAGCCGCTATGGAACGATCCAGTCATTGCCTTGAGGATCGGCGAAACCTCCGAGTACATGGAGGCACATTCGACTGCTCCGTTCAGTATGTGGGGGCGCGGTAGCAAGACTGTTTCCGGTGGAATTCCGAAGACGGATGCGCGCCTGCGCTTCGTTGATCCGCAGTACGGGTTCGAGACGCCGCTGGCTCGGTTTTTCACCGTGACGTTCGTCAACAATCTGGTCGTTGACATCAGTATGTCCCCGCAAATCGAGCCTTTGCTGATCGACGACGCCATGAAGGTTGTCACCGATCTGCAGAGGCAGTGGTGTGCAAAAGGCTGGAAACCGATGGGTACGCAGGGCGACCCGACAATCGCGGACACCCCCGAATGGCGCGCATACGTCAGACAGGGAGTGCTTTCGGGGGTGTCCCACTGGCAGGCCGGCGACAAATATCAGGCAATGCTGAGTTTAGGGCGCTTCAGAGATTCCAGACATCTTGATCAGGAGCGCTACCTCATCACTCTCGACGTTGCCGAACCGTGGATTCCTTTCGACGAAATCGAAGATCGCCGCCTCGAATCCCATCACTTCCTCCCACCCCTACCCGAAAAAGGAGCCATTCCATGCCCATCCCAGCCTTCATGACCATCCACGGCAGCCGCCAGGGCCTGATCACCGCCGGCGCTTTCACCGAGGCGTCGGTCGGTAACGGCTACCAGAGCGGGCGCGAAGACAAGATCATGGTTCAGGCCCTCAGCCATGGCATGTACATACCCAAGGATCAGGGCGCCGGGCGGCGGATGCACAGGCCATTGATCATCACCAAAACCCTCGACAAGGCTTCGCCCTTGCTGAATATGGCGCTGTCCAGCGGCGAGTTGCTGAGCGAATGCCGCGTAGAGTTCTATCGCACTTCGGCCAGCGGCGTGCAGGAGCACTTCTACACGGTGGAACTGGAGGATGCGTTGGTCGTCGGCAGCGAACTATTGATGCCGCACTGTCTCGACAGCGGCACGTCGCACCTTACGCAACTGGAGAAAGTCCACTTCAGCTACCGGCGCATCTACTGGCGCCACGAAATCAGCCGGACGATGGGTTCGGACGAGTGGCAAGGCGAGGGACTTCGATGAGGCTGGTCCGTGAGCTGAGCCTGACCGACCACGAGCGCCAGCATGTCTGTTGCGTGGAAGAGGCGCTGGAGCACGTCAGCAGTCTGTTGAGCATGCGCCAACCGCTCGAAGGGCTGGACCAGCTACGCGCAGGCTTGATGATCAATCTGGACAGCGAAGTTTTGGCGCAGATCGAACAGGGTGAATGGAGCCTGATCAAAGCCGAGGCCGACTATGGCTACTGGCAGGGCGCCGAAGCGGTGTTCCACCAGGCCGTGCTCGATCTGATGAACAACCCGCCCGAGCAGCCCACCCGCACCGCACGAATCTTTCGTCTGGTCGACAGCGTGACCGGTCAGCCGTTGCCCGCGCAGGCCTACATCGCCACGATCGATGGAATACCCAGTCAGCGACGAACTGACGCCCAAGGCATTGCACATCTGTTTACCGACGACCAAGTGCCGCAGCTTTCGCTGCGCATCTTCAACGTCTGAAATCTGCGTCTATCCTTTCGTTCGCGACGTCCTTCGCTTGTTTTGCGCCAGTGCCGCGATAGCGGGTGCTAGGCCTTGGCACGTTGTTGTATGGTTGTGGTCGAACCGTTGAACCCAAGTGATTGAAAGGATATCGCCATGCTGGACTGGAAAAACCGCGCGGGCAGCGCGCCTGAACGTGCCGCCGAGCCCAAGTCGGCCACCCGCAGCTATGTCGGCGGGCTGCTGTTCAGCCGGGCGCTGGCCACAGTGGTCGGTCTGTACTTGCTGGTCACCATCGCGCTGGGCTGGTACTGGAGTCAGGAACCGGAACTGTTTCCGGTGGCGCAGAACGCCCAGGTCGCTGCCGAGAAAGAAGGCAAGCAAATGGTGGTCGGCTACACCACGGTCGAAACCCTGAAGACCGTTGCCGGCACCTTGCTCAACAAGCCGGGCGGTTACATTTCCAATGATCGTTTCCCGCCGGGCCTGTGGATGGACAACACGCCGAGCTGGGAATACGGCGTGCTGGTGCAGGTGCGTGACCTGACCCGCGCCCTGCGCAAGGATTTCGCCCGTTCGCAATCTCAGTCCGCCGAAGACGCCGATCTGGCCAAGGCCGAACCACGCTTCAACTTCGACAACAAGAGCTGGGTGCTGCCGTCCAGCGAGTCGGAATACCAGGAAGGCATCAACTCCCTGAGCCGTTATCAGTCGCGCTTGTCGGATCCGAATCAGAAAAACGCGCTGTTCTACGCGCGCGCCGACAACCTCAACAACTGGCTGGGCGATGTCGGCACCCGTCTCGGTTCGTTGTCGCAACGCCTGTCGGCCAGTGTCGGTCGGGTCAAGCTCAACACTGCGCTGAAGACCGAAGTTCCGGCAGTCGGCGAAGTGCCGCAGGTTGACGAAGAAGTCGTGGAAACCCCGTGGATGCAGATCGACAACGTGTTCTACGAAGCACGCGGTCAGGCCTGGGCACTGTCCCATCTGCTGCGCGCCATCGAAGTCGACTTCGCCGATGTGCTGGCGAAGAAGAACGCCACCGTCAGCGTGCGCCAGATCATCCGTGAGCTGGAGGCTTCGCAGGAGCCGGTGTGGAGCCCGATGATCCTCAATGGCAGCGGTTTCGGCGTATTGGCCAACCACTCGCTGGTCATGGCCAACTACATTTCCCGGGCCAACGCTGCGGTGATCGATTTGCGTCAACTGCTCAATCAGGGCTGATACGTGAGCCAGACTACAAGAGAGGCGGCCCATCGCGCCGCCTCGGACGCTGAACAGATCGCCTGGGTCGACGAGCAGGACAATTTGCTCGGCGCGCTGGTGCGCTCCGATTTGCGCGAGCGCGGGCTGATTGGCCGTGGCACCTACATCATGCTGTTCAATTCCGCCGGTGAGCTGTGCGTGCACCGGCGCACGTTGAGCAAGGCGATTTATCCCGGTTACTGGGATGTTGCCGCAGGCGGCATGGTCCAGGCCGACGAAAGTTATGCCGAGTCGGCGGCGCGCGAGCTGGAAGAAGAGTTGGGCGTCAGCGGCGTCGAACTCACCGCTCACGATCACTTCTACTTCGAAGACACCGGCAACCGCCTGTGGTGTTCGGCGTTTTCCGCCGTGTGGGACGGGCCGCTGAAATTGCAGCCGGAAGAAGTCCTCGAAGCGCGATTCATCCCCATCGAACAGGTCATGCGCGAAATCAGAGAAAAGCCTTATTGCCCGGACTCTCTGGCCGCGCTGAAGCGCTATCTCAAGGCGCAGCAAAGCAACGTCGCAAAGAACACATGAATTGGCGCCGATTGGCACTTAGCAATCGCGATTTTTGCCGTTACACTGCGCGACCTTTTCAAACTGCACCGGATAGCTTGAGGTTGGCCTGCAGATTTTGTAGGAGCTGACGAGTGCAACGAGGCTGCGATCTCTTGATCCTGAT